>JASLAV010000317.1 GCA_030146905.1 Lentzea sp.
GGTCGAGCCACGCCTGGGATACGCGCGGCTGGCCAAGGTCAGGCTCGCCACCGATCCCACCCGTCCGGCACGACGGCACCGTGCTGGACGTGCCCCGTTCGACCGCCGCCGGTACACGCTGATGTGCGTGGTGGCCGCCGAACTGCTGGCGATTCCGGTCACCACCATCGGACTGTTGGCGGACCGCGTCGTACAGGCCTGCGCTGCGGACCCGACCGTGCCACGGTTCGACACGTCCAGTCGCGCCGAGCGGATGGCGTTCGTCGACGCGCTGCGCCTGCTGGAATCGTTCGGCGCGGTCGAGGTGGTGGACGGCGCCACCGACGCGTACGTGGACTCCGCCGCCGCGAAGGTCCTCTACCGAGTGGATGCCACACTGCTCATGCGACTGCCGACGGCCCCGGTCGGCGCCTCGCAGGTGGCGGTACCCGCCGACGAGGTCCCGCTGCGCTTCCCGGAGCTGCTGACGAGGCTGTCCCGCGAACGGCGTTACGGCGACACCGACGACGAGGTGTCCGACGTGCGGCGCAACCTGCGGCTGCGGCACTCGGTGTTCCGCAGGCTGGTCGAGGATCCGGTCGTGCACCGCGATGAGCTGACGCCCGCGGAACTCGCCTACCTGGAATCTCCGACCGGTGGCCAGCTCCTGCGCCGGGCCGCGGACCAGGCGGGCTTCCTGGTGGAGGAACGTGCCGAGGGTTTCATGCTGGTCGATCCGGACGGCCTGGCCACCGACAGCCGGTTCCCGGACGACTCAAGCAACGCCAAGGTCGCCGCCCTGTTGCTCCTGGACGGGATCGCGTCCGCGCCCGGACCGGTCGCCGTTGAACAACTGCGCGGCGAGGCCGATGCGCTGCTGAGCCGATTCCCCAAGTGGGCCAAGGGTTATCGCGACGAGAACGGCCCCGGCCGACTGGTCACCGACGCACTGGACGTGCTGGTCGCGTTCGGCCTCGTCCGGGTCGGCGGCGGAGTCGTGCGAGCCCGTCCCGCGGCCGCCCGCTACGCGGTGACCCGAACCAGCACCGACGACGTCGAGGACGAGCCATGACGGTGACCGAACTGCCGAGCGCCATCGCCGTCACCAGCACGGAGCGCGAGGCAGTGGCCAGGTGGGCACCGGAACGCGCCGGGATCCTGAACGTGTGGCGCTACTACGACGAGGTCTTCCGGTTCCACAAAGGACGGTTGCTGCTGCGCGGCCCCAACGGCACCGGCAAGTCGAAGGCGCTGGAACTGCTCCTGCCCTTCCTGTTCGACGCGAACCTGCGCGCCAACCGGCTCTCCACGTTCGGCACGTCCGAGCGCACCATGCACTGGAACCTGATGGGAGACGGCGCTTCCGGTACCACCAGGGTCGGCTACGTGTGGCTGGAGTTCCGCTTCCCCGGTGCGAGCGGCTCGCCGGACAGGTGGTTCTCCTGCGGCGCACGACTGGCCGCGACCAAGCACACCACCACCGTGCACCCGGACTACTTCACCACCGACCTCCGCATCGGTGTACCGAATGGCCTCTCGCTCACCGACCAGCACGGCGCTCCCCTCACCACCAAGGCACTGGAAGCCGCGCTCGGCGAGCAGGGGGTGCTCCACCAGAACGCCGCGGACTACCGGGCCACCGTGCGCTCGACCCTGTTCCACGGATTGAGCGAACAGCGTTACGACGCACTCATCACGGCCCTGCTCCAGCTCCGCACACCCAAGCTCTCGCAGCGGCTCGACCCCGTGCTGCTGTCCACGCTGCTGTCCAAGGCCCTGCCGCCCCTCGGCGAGGCGGAGATCAGCGATCTGGCCGAAGGTTTCGAACGCCTCGACCGGCAACGTGAACAGCTCAACCGCATGGACGCGGAGGTGGAAGCAGCGCGGCGCCTCAGTGCAAGGCAACGCGCGTACGCCCAGCGAGTGCTGCGCGCCGCCGCGGCGAAGCTGATCTCCGCTACGACCGAACTCGGGAATCTGGCGGAGGCCGCGAAGCTCTCAGCTGAGGAGCACGAGCGTGCGGCGCGGCGCAAGGAAGAAGCCGAAGAGCTCGAGGATCAGCTGGAACGGCGGATCATCGAAACCGACGGGCGTGTCCAAGGCCTGATCGGCAGTGAGGCGTACCAGAAGGGTGCACAGCTCGACCGGCTGCGAACCCAGGTCCGCCAGGCTCGTGCGGCCGCCACTACGAGGCGCGCTGACGCGACGCGCCATCGCGAGACCGCCCGGGCTGATGTGGAGGCCGCGGACACCGCCGCCGGACACGCGGAGACACGGGCCAGGACCACCGCGGCGCTGGCCGAAGTCGCCTCGACCGACGCCACCCGCGTCGGGCTGGCCTCCGTTCACGCGGAGATCACCCGAACCCTCGCCGAACCCTCGCGGTCGCGGGCCCTGCTGCGCGCTGCGGTGCAGGCGCGGGGTGAACAGGTGGAAGCCGTGCGCACCGCGTTGAGCGAGCACGGGGCCGCCATCGCAGGCAGAGAGGAGGCGGAGCAGGCACTCGACGAGGCCAGGGAAGCACTCGCAGAAGCCGCTGAACGGCGCGCAGTGCTGAGCGACCGCCGGGACGTTGCGCTCACGAAGCTGCAAGCCGCCATCGTGACCTGGGCGGCGGGCTGCCGCGAACTCAGCTTCCCCGAGCCCGGCGTGCTGGCGAGCCTCGCCGCGGCGGAGACCGCCCTGCTGACCCAGGTCGACGCCGTCGCCAGCCGCGTGCTGGATGCCGTCACCAGGGAGGAGACCCTGGTCGAAACGGCGCGGGACGACGCTGAACGTGAACGTGGCGCACTGCGCGAGGAGGTCCGCCGGCTGCTTGCCGAACAGGACCTGCCTCCCCTGCCACCGCACACCCGCACCACCGACCGCGCAAGGATGAACGGCGCGCCGCTGTGGCGGCTGGTCCGCTTTGCCGACGCGGT
>JASLAV010000410.1 GCA_030146905.1 Lentzea sp.
AACGCGGGGACGGCGGCGTAGGTGAGCAGTCCCAGCACGATGTCGTGCATGACTAGTCTCCGTTCTTGTGGTGCGAGAAGAAGAGGCCGCCGAGGATCAGCGACCGACCGCTCGCGCAGGACCCCGTCACAGGTGGTCTCGTGCCGGGAGTGTTGGTATATGAGATCTTCAGGTCGCCGTGCTTGCTACGGAATCCGCCTGGGGTGACCCAGCCCTGGCCCGGCAGTCCGTCGAGCACCGTTTTGCGGCCGGTCAACGCGAACCGCGCCAGTTCGGTCGACTCGACACCCGAGCTGACGACCAACGTGCCGCTCAGTACGTCCTGTCGTCGTCGACGCAGGAACAGCAGCGCGAACATCAGCGCTGCGGCCAGCACGAGCACGACCAGTGCCGCGGTGGGCAGCAACATCGATGAGCCGATGGTGCGCGAAAGCGTGACGGACGTCGACCGCGAGGTGAGTTCGCGGTCGACTGCGAGGTCGATCTCCGGCTGCAACGCCGTCGTCCAGCCCGATTTCACCGTCGCGTGCAGACCGACCGTGGTCTCCTCCGTGGCGGTGCGCAGCAGGAGGCCATCGTCCTCGGGCCGGAAGCTGACCGAACCGGTGACGTCCACGGACTCGCCGGGGTCGATCCGGTACGCCTGCGGTGACGCGGTCACGATCATGGTCATCGCATCCGCGTCCAGGCGCACGTTCGAGACGTCGAGCGGCACGTGCTCCGCCGTGGACGTCAGCGTCACCACGAACTCGGCGTTGCCGTCGCTGTCGGGTTCGACCTCCCATCGGGCTTCAAGTGACGTGCCGATGTCACCGGCGAGAACGGTGCGCGCCTTCTCCATCTCCATGCGCGCCTTGGACCGGCCGAGGTACTCGCCGAGGTTCTGCACGTCGCCAGGCGTCAACACGATCGTGCCGTCGAACACCGATTTGACCGCGGCCGCCCCGGAACTGCCGTCGCCGAGCGGCACCGCGTAGACGGACAACTCGGGACCGACCTCTCGCGCCGCCTGTTGCCGCAGCGCATCCCACTCAGGCCCGGTCGAGTCGGCGTACGGCGAGCCCGGCGCCGCGTCATGCGCTCCGTCGGTGATGACAACGACGTTCGCGACCGGCGCCGCGCCATCGCGTCGCAGTTCTTGGAGTGCTGCCGCCATCGCCTTGCCGAGGTCTGTCGCACCACCGGGGTTCGGCGCGGGCGGCAACTTGCCGAGCAGCTCCGGGGCGGACCGGCTCGGTCCCTGGTATTCAAGGTTCGGCGCGCTGTCAAATGTGTAGAGCGCCACGTGGTCCTCGGCGGACAGCGCCTCGAACAGGCCGCCGAGCGAGGGGACAGCTGTGGTGTAGCGGTTGTCCTGGAGCATCGAGCCTGACGTGTCGAGCAGCACCACGTAGTCGGCGGGCACGCGATCCGAGCCGAGTGAGGCCAGGACCTCCGCCCTGCTCGGGTCGTCGTTCTGCGTGATCGCGGGGGAGGACGACAGCGCCAAGAGCAGTGCCGCCGCCGCTGTCACGAGGTGAGTCATCGGGGTCCCTCCGGCTCGGCACCGCTGCGGCTGAGCAACGTGTACCAACGAAGCTTGTCGTTGACGTGGGTGATGAACTTCCGCCCCGACGCGGTGCCGGCGGAGAGGAGGTGGTCCCGGACCTGTAACGCCACGAATACACCGTTCTCGTCGTGGACGGAGAGTTCGGCCAGGATTCGGTCGACGGCCGCGGTGTCCGCGGTGTCCGCGTACTCGCAGACGATGTTCACGACTTCAACCGCCGCGGGCCTGTTGCGCGTAGCGCCGATCGCGCCATCGGACACTTCTGACGCGTTCGCGCCGGACTTCACCAGCACGCGCAGATCGACCAAGGAGCCGAACCAGGTGAGGCGAGGACGGTTCGCCAACCTTCGCGACAAGTCGTGCGGCAAGTCGAGCGAGAGCACCTCCCGAACCTGTCCGTTCACCAGCTGCTGCGCCAACATGTCCAGGTAGCGATCGGTGATCCGGGTGCCCAACGCTTTGTCGAGCCGTTGCACCAGTTGGGGCGACAGCGAGCTGAAGCTGTCGTGCAGGTGGGTCACCACCCTCTCGGTCACCTGTGCGCGCAGATCGTGGTTCAGCACGTGCAACGTGTGCTCGATCTCGTCGAGGTAGTCGTTGTCGGAGACGGACTCGATGAGGTCGAACCGGTGGTGCGGCACGTCGCACAACAAGCTCAGCACGTCGATTCGAGCTCGGTGCGCGGCGCTCGGGTGCTCGTCCTTCGCGAGCGACGCGGACAACAGCGTGTTCACGATGCCGTGCGCGCTCGAGAAGTCGGCGTTGAGCAGGCGGACGACCGCGGGGAAACTCTTGTCAAGGCTCTGCAGCAGACTGGTTTGATGGGCGAGGAGGTCGGTGAAGCAGGACATCGCCCGGTGCCCCAGCTCCGCCAGCGCTTCGACGTCGAGGGGGTCGATGCGGTCGGACTCGGCTCGGGCGGCGAGCAGGATCGGTCTGAGCCAAGCCGGCCCTCGCGACTCCGAGTGCCGCGCGAGGAGGGAGATGATGCGCTTGATGTTGTCGTGGAACCTGCTCCTGACGCGTTGCAGGGTCTTGTTCGGCCGCTCCAGCAGCATCCCCGACAACGCCCGCACGAGCACGTGGGGTTGTGCCACGAGGTTCCGGTAGGTCTGCTCGTCGACGGCCTTCGCCGCTACGAGGTGGTGGAGCGCCAGGTTGGCCAGTGTCGTCATGGCCTCTTGTTGCCCTGGTGTGATCACCGGAAGGCGCAGTGCGTCGGCCAGGTACGTCGCTGTGGCACCGACGTGCGCCTTGTCGGCTTCCCGGCACAGTTAGAGCCACGTCAGCGCTTGCCCGATGTCAGGCCGCCGCCCGGTCCGGCACAGCTCACCGAGCACCGCCGCGAACGACGGGCGCCACTCCGCGACGATGATCTCCTTGGCCTTCTTCGCTTCCCTCCGGTCCGACGAACAGGCGCAGGTCGCGAGGAACTTCACGAATCTCGTCACCTGCACCTCGGTGACCGCAGGATCACGCAGAGCGCGACCCACCTCGTCCACAGAGGCACTGTGGCGCTGGACCTTGTCGTAGACCATCGCCGCGAACCTGATGTCGCCCAGCGAATGAGGGTCGAACTCGGTGATGTGCTTCAGCGGCTTCGCCCTCGCCGCGAGGTGGTCGACGATCCGCGTGACGCTGTGCCCGTCCTTGGTGATGCGCTCCAGCTCGGTCAGGTACGCACGGCCGCGCTCCTGGGGTGCGGCCAACTGCCGGTTGCCGCTCCACCGCACGCTGGTCTGATTGCGCTGGACGCCGTCGGAGAACGTCAGAGCGACGTCGTGGGTGGCCTTGACGCTCGCCCAGGTCGCGACGGTGAGGCAGTTCCGCGCGCCGAACGGCAGCAGGGCTAGCACGGCGTCCAGGACGGCCAGCCGTTCCTCGGTGGTGATCCGGTCGCCGTCGGCGAGCACGATCGCGACCCTGCGACCGTCGACCAGGTGAGCGGCGATCCGCGTGGCGAAGTCGAAGCCGAGCCGCGCGATCGCGTCCACGACCTGGTGCGGATCGGGCCGTGGCGCGACGACGACCGC
>JASLAV010000427.1 GCA_030146905.1 Lentzea sp.
CAGGGTCCTCGTGGCCTTGACCGGGTTGAGCTGGGCGTCCTGGAGGTAGTGGACGGCCGCGGTGACCTCGCGGTTGAGGTGCGGCTCACGGGCCAGCGCCTCCTGCGCGGTGAGCTCGCAGGCGTCGACACCCGCCGACCGTTGCGCGGCGGCGAAGGCCCTGAGGGGCTCGGCGGCCTCGGGGGCCGTGGCGACGACCAGCCCGCCCTTCTCCTCCCACTCGGCGTCCTCCGCCAGTTCCGGCCACAGCGCCCGGCTGGCCACGGCGAGGTCGAGTTCCGGTCCCGGCTCCTTGTCGCTGACCAGGACGTTCCCCTCACCGGCACCGCTGGTGCCCGACGCCGGCCCGTGGCGGTCGACGACGAGCACGTCGAGCCCGCGCGCCTTCAGCGCCTGCGCGCACGCGGCCCCGATGATGCCGGCGCCCACGACCACGACATCCGGGTTCATCGCCACCTCCGTTCAATACAATGAACGTTAGTGCTTCGGGTACTCCAGCACCAGTACCGAGCTGACCTCGCCGCCGACCGCCTCGTACAGGTGCGGGAGCGAGCCGGGGAAGCACACGTAGTCGCCGGGCCCGAGCTCGTACGGGTTCTCCGCGGGCCCCACCCGGAGCTGACCGCCGGTGACCAGCACGTGCTCCTTACCGGGGTGACCTGCGCTGGTCTGGACGGCGCCCGGTCGCACGCGCTGGTCGTAGATCTCCAGCACGGTGTCCCCGATGTCCATCCGCCGCATCAGCCGCAGGTCGACGGCGTTGCTGCTGAGCACCTCGACGTCGGCCGACCGCACCAGCACCACGTCCGGGGGCGTCCGCTGGGTCACCAGTTCGGACACGGGGACGTCCAAAGCGTTCGATAGACTGAACACCGTCTCGATGGTGGGGTTGCCCGTCCCGCTCTCCAGCTGTGACAGCGTGCCCTTGGCGATGGACGACCGCCGCGCGAGCTCCGACAGGGACAACCCGCGCTGCTCCCGGAACGCCCTGATGTTGGCTCCGAGAACCTGACCCGCACTCATAACCACTGATCGTTGCATAGGCTTGCGCCATGACTGCGTACACGGAGGCGGAGGGGCAGACCCTCCGCACGGCCGTTTTCGGTGCCATGGTGCTGGTGTCCACCGCGGACCCCGGCTCCGTCGACGAGGAGAGCCACGCCGGCATCAGGGCCATGACCCTGCTCTCGGACGACCTGCGCGCCGTGATCGACGCCGCACCGCCCTCGCTGCCGAGGGGCTCGGCGTCCGATGTGGAGGCGGGCGTCCTGGCCGCGCTGCGCTCCTCGGTGCAGATCGTCAACGCCCGCGAGCCGCGCGACGTCCCGATCTTCCGCGCCGCCGTGGCGGAGATGTGCCGCTCGGTGGCGGGTGCGGACGGCGAGGTGGCCTCGGCCGAGAGGACGATGGTGAGCAGGGTCGTCGAAGCCCTCGGCTGACCCGGCTCAGGTGGCGCTCGGCCGCGAGGCCAGCCAGCCGGAGTGCTCCTGGCCGATGGCCTCCTCGGTGTCCGCCACCGCCGCCGCCCACTCCTCTTCGGACGTCTCGGCCAGCGACTCCTCCAGCAGCGCGAGGTTCGTGGCGGCGGCGCCGTAGCTCAGCCGCAGCGTCTCGTGCTGCTTCACGCCGAGCCATGCCGCACCGCCCGCGACGGCGGCGGCCATCACGCCGGAGATGTCGACGTCCCAGAAGCCGACGGCGCGACCGCCCGCCAGCAGGATCGCGAGGAGCTCCCCGACGATCAGCAGACCGCGCCACAGCGACGCGCGGTCCTTGTTGCTGCGGGCTTTCCGGGCGTACCAGATCTTCTGGTCGCGCACGCGGCTCTCGATGTACTGGCGGCGGCGTTCCTCGAACGGCCTCGCGCGCAGCTCGGCCAGCGCGGGCGTGGCGGACGGGTTCGCGCTGTCCAGCGCGAGGGTCTGGCCGTACTTGCGCACCACCTCTGCGGTCTGCGCGGTGAGCTCACGGCGCGCCGCCGGCAGGTCGTGCGGGAACGGGTTGCCCGCCACGGCGAACCGCCAGGCCAGCGACTTCACGGCCTCGGCGACCGCGCGGCCGGACTTCCAGTCCTCCTCCGGCTTGAGGTTCCACAGCCTGACCTCGGCGTACAGCGCCGCGAGGAACCCCAGCATCGACACGATCGCGAACAGGTCGATCTTGCCGGCCTTCCAGCTCAGCGCGCCGCCGATCGCGGCGACGGCGGCGCTGAACAGGCGCAGTCTGCCGAGCGACAGCGTGTGCCGTTGCCCGCGCCGGGCGACCTCCTCCGCGTCGTGGAAGAAGCCCGGCAGGTCCGCGTCGATCATCTCGTGACCATCTCCCTCTCCGGCGGCGCCGGTCGTGCGATACCAAACGTGTGTTATCACGGCGCCGCTCTGACGGAGGCCCGTTCCGAGGCGCTGTACGGGTGTTCACCCGTACAGCGGAGGGGTGCCGTATGCCGGATTCGAGGACTTACGCCGCGTTCATCTCGTACAGCCACGCGACGGATCACGAGCTCGGTCCATCGTTGCAGGAGGGCATCGAGAAGTTCGCGAAACCGCGGTACCGGGCGCGGTCGAGGTGGGTCGCCAAGGAAGTGGCGTGGTGGCTGGAGAACCGGCACCGCCGCACCCTGTTCGTATTGCTCACCGATGGAGAAGCGGTGTGGGACAACGGGGTTCTCGACACCGGGCGCACCACCGCGTTGCCGGAGGTGCTGCACGGCATCCCCGAACCGCGGTGCGTCGACCTGCGCGGGGTGCGCGACGCCGAGCTGGACGTGCGCAACCCCGACTGGGAGCCGGTGCTGGCCGACGTGGTGGCGCCGCTCGACGGGGTCGAGAAGACCGAGCTCATCGGCCACCACATCCGGAACGCCGCCGCATCAGAAGGACCGTCACCGCACCAACTCCGTCCTGGCCGTGCTGCTCGTCGCCACGTCACGCCAGCTCGTCGCACAGGCCGCGGCCATCCGCGACTCACGGCCGGACGGGCGCCTCGCTCACCACGTGGTGGCTGCGGGACGTCGCTCTCCAGGCCGACCAGGCCGTGCAGGTCTCCTGACGGTGCGCCTCGGTAGGGTGCCGGACCCATGGGGGAGTTCAACCGGTTGCACCTGGCGGCGGGATTCGGCACGGCACGCGAGGTCGCGGCGCTGATCCCGGAGACCGACGACGTCGACGTGGTCTTCGACGACCGGACGGCGTTGTGGCAGGCGGTGTACGC
>JASLAV010000448.1 GCA_030146905.1 Lentzea sp.
CAGCCGCGTACTACACCGACTTCGGACTCACACCGCTTCCCGGCGGTGGCGAGGACACCCGCCGCTTCAGCACCGCCGACGGCGGCGAGCAGCTCATGCTCAGGCACTCGCCACGCCGACAGCTGCTCGACCTCGGCATCGGTGTCGACGACCCGGACGACCTCGACCGTATCGCCGGCAGCCTGCACAGGCTGGGGGTCGTGGTTGAGCGGTCCGCGGCTTCGGTGGAGTCCAGCGACCCCGGCACCGGCGTGCGGGTACACGTGGAGATCGCACCGCGCATCGCCTCGGAGCCGACCACCGCTCCGGCGTACAACCGTCCGGGCGAGGTGACGCGGCGGGGTCTGCGGGCGGATGCCGTCCTGAGAGACGGGCCGGTCCGTCCCCGGAAGCTGGGCCACGTCGTGCTGGGCTCCACCGACCAGGAGACCTCACAACGCTTCTTCACCGAGGGGATCGGACTGAAGATCAGCGACACCGTACCGGGGGTCGCCGCGTTCCTCCGGTGTTCCACCGACCACCACAACGTGCTGGTCCAGAGCGCGCCGGTCGCCTTCCTGCACCACACCTCCTGGCAGGTCGACGACGTCGACGAGGTGGGGCGCGGTGCCACAGCCATGCTCGAGGCCGACCCGCAACGGCACGTGTGGGGCCTGGGCAGGCATGCCATCGGGTCCAACTTCTTCTGGTACCTCAAAGACCCGGCAGGGAACTTCTCCGAGTACTACTCCGACATCGACTGCATCGTCGACGACGCCCTGTGGACGCCCGGCGTCTGGGAGGGCATCCGGTCGCTCTACCAATGGGGACCGCCTCCGCCGCCGTCGTTTCTCGCCCCCGACGACCTCGCCGCACTGATGACCGGCGCCCACTCCGCATGACCAAGAGCAAGGAGACAGCAATGGTGGCGAACCCCGCGCTGCGCGACGCCTACGTCCCGCACGCCTATCCCGAGCAGCAGGTGGATCTCGGTGAGATCACCATGAACTACGCCGAGGCCGGCGATCCGGACAAGCCCGCCGTACTCCTGATCCCCGAGCAGACCGGCTCGTGGTGGGGGTACGAGGAAGCGATGGGGCTGCTCGCAGAGGACTTCCACGTCTACGCCGTTGACCTGCGGGGTCAGGGGCGCAGCAGTCGGACCCCGAAGCGGTATAGCTTCGACAACTTCGGCAACGACCTGGTGCGGTTCATCGCCCTGGTGGTGAAACGCCCCGTCATCGTCGCGGGCAACTCCTCCGGTGGCGTCCTCGCCGCCTGGCTGTCGGCCTACTCCATGCCAGGGCAGATCCGCGGGGCACTCTGCGAAGACGCCCCTTTCTTCTCCTCCGAGCTCGTCACCACCTGCGGTCACTCGATCCGCCAGGCAGCGGGCCCCCTGTTCGAGCTCTTCCGAAATCACCTCGGCGACCAGTGGAGCGTCGGCGACTGGGAGGGCTATTGCCGCGCGGCCGCCGCCTCGTCCTCGCAGATGGCGCGGTTCTTCGTCGAGGACGAGATCCCGCAGCACATGCGGGAGTACGACCCGGAATGGGCACGGGCCTTCTGGGAGGGCACCGTCGGAATGCACGTGCCGCACGAGCGGCTGCTGACCCAGGTCAAGACGCCGGTACTCCTCACCCACCACATGCGTGGCATCGACCCGGACACCGGCAACCTGATCGGAGCGCTCTCCGACGAGCAGGCCGCCAGGGCCCGGCAGCTCATGGAGTCGACGGGGGTGAAGGTCGACTACGAGTCGGCACCGGATGCGGTGCACACGATGCACCGGTTCGACCCGCCACGGTACGTCAAGATCTTCACGCAATGGGCGGCCACGCTGACGGCCTGATCGGGACGCTCTTCAAAGGCTGTCAAACCAGAAAGGCAAATGCGAATGCGCATCGCCACACGTCATGGCCGTTCGGTCTTGATCTCGCCCGGCTCCACTTCCCTCGTCGACGTCGCGGAAGCTAGCCGGGGGCGATTCGGGCCCGCGCCGCGGAGCGTCTACGACGCGTGGGCCGAGTTCGTCGAATGGGCAGCGCACGCCTCGATCGACTTCGCCGCGGCCGGCATCCCGCTGATCCCCGAAGAACTCGGCGCGCCCTCGCCCGACCCACGGCAGGTCTTCGCGATCGGACTCAACTACCGCGACCACGCCGACGAGTCGGGACTCGACTACCCGACCTCACCACCGACGTTCACGAAGTTCACCGGCAGCTTCGCCGGACCGGTCGGCGAGCTGGTCCTGCCGGCGGCGACAGTCGACTGGGAGGCCGAACTGGTGGTCGTGGTGGGCCGCCGAGCCGAGCGGGTGACCGCCGCCGAAGCATGGTCCTATGTGGCCGGTCTGACCGCGGGCCAGGACTATTCGGAACGTGTCCTGCAACTCGCCGGTCCGGTGCCGCAGTTCTCGTTGGGCAAGTCGTTCCCCGGGTTCGCGCCACAGGGTCCCTGGCTGGTCACGCTCGACGAGATCGCCGACCCCACCGACCTCTCGATCGAGTGCCGCGTCAACGGCGAGGTCATGCAGAGCAGTTCCACCAAACAGCTGATCTTCTCGGTGCCCCAGCTGGTGGAGCACCTCTCGGCAGTCTTGCCCCTCATGCCAGGTGACGTCCTCTTCACCGGCACCCCGGCCGGGGTCGGCGGAACGCGGAAGCCCGCCCGCTTCCTCGCGGAGGGCGACGTCGTCGAGACGAGCATCGGCGGCATCGGTGACCTCCGCCAGGTCTGCGTCGACGCCGCGAGGCGGGAGAACGACAGGTGACCGCATGACATTCATGTCCCCGCCACTCCTGCCGAGGTGACCGGCTGAACCGGTCACCTGGTTGAAAGGAACCTCGAACTCAACGACTGGTCGGCGCGGGACCTGCAGTTCGAGGAGATGGCAGTCAGGCTGGGACCTGCCAAGGGGAAGGACACCTCCCTCACACTCGGCCCCGTGCTCGTCACGGCCGACGAGCTCGCCCCGCACCGCTCGGGCACGGCCTTCGACCTGGGGATGACCGCAGCGGTCAACGGCGAGGTCATCGGCACCGACCGGTGGAACGCGATGCACTTCTCCCACGCCGAAATGATCGAGTACGCGAGCCGCGGAACGGAGGTGCGCCCCGGCGACGTACTCGGTTCCGGCACCTGCGGCGGCGGCTGTCTCGCCGAGCTGTGGGGACGCAAGGGCCGAGACGCCCGTCCACCACTGCGGCCCGGCGACACGGTCACGATCTCCGTCGGCGTTCTCGGCACGATCGCCTCGAGGATCGTTGCCCACCGCGGCCCGGACGCGTCGCCGACCACCGGGTGATTCGGTTTCGCCGACTCTTCACAAGACCGCTGAGACGTCGAATTCGTCGATGCGCCAACGCTTTCTGGCAGAGCGCCTTGACGATGTCAAGGCGCTCTGCCAGCTTTCGTCTCATGTCGCCATCGCTCACCACCCGGAGGTCGGCCCGCCCGGCGTTGGTCGTCCTCGTCGCCGCACTGCTCTGCGCCCCGGCGGCCGAAGCCGCACCCGGTGCCCTGGACCGGGCGCACACTGCCGGCCGGGTCACGAAGTCCGGGCAGTACTCCTGGCCGGGGGTCTACTTCGAGGGCCGGTTCCGCGGCACGAGCGTCGGCGTCACGTTGAACGACGCGGCGAGCTACTACGACGTGCAGATCGACGGCCGCACCGTCGCGACGCTCGCCAAGCCGGGCCGGATCACCTACTGGGTGCGCGGCTTGAGCAATGCCGAGCACCGCGTCCGGCTCGTCAAGCGGTCGGAGAGCCCGTGGTCGGCGGGGGAGTTCGGCGGATTCACCGGCGCCGTGCTGGCCAGGCCCGCAGCGCGCACCCGGCAGATCGAGTTCATCGGCGACTCGCTGACCGCGGGCTACGGCAACCTGTCCACCACGCGCGACTGCTCCGCCAACGGCGGTGTCGACCAGAACACGAACGCCGACCTCAGCTTCGGCGCGCTGACCGCTCGCGCGCTCAACGCCGACTACCAGATCAACGCCTTCTCCGGCCGCGGCATGGTCCGCAACTACAACGGCGGTGAGCCCGGCACGAGCTACCGCACCTACTACGACCGGGCGTTGCTCAACGTCGACGGCGACGTCTGGCAGAACCCCGGCACGTGGCGACCGCAGCTCGTCGTCGTCGGGTTGGGCACCAACGACTTCTCCACGGCTCTGCGCCCAGGTGAGCAGTGGCCGACCACGGAGAGCCTGGTGGCCGCGTACAAGTCGGCCTACCACGAGTTCCTGGACAAGCTGCGCGCCCGGTACGGCTCGACGACGATGATCGTCGTCAGCGTGCCGGAGGCGTCGGGAACGTTCGCCGACGCGGTCCGGCAGGTCGCGCAGGAGCGGGCCGACAGCCGGGTCCGCCACTGGAACTACGCGGACCCGGCGCTGGACCGCCTCGGGTGCGACTGGCACTTCTCACAGCACGACCACAGGCTGATCTCCGGTCTGCTGAACGATTACATCGCGAAGCTGGGGCCGGTGTGGTGAGAGCTCAACACCCGATCCGCGTGGTCGCCAGCGCGATGTCGTCCATCCAGAGGTCGTAGGCGCCGTCGTTGGGCTGGTAGAGCTGCCAGCCGAACTTGACCGAGTCGAAGCGTGGGAACACGAAGTCCACGGGGTTTCCGCCGTGCTCGTGCGTCGACACGGTCAGGTCCGGCTGGTGGACGCCGTCGAACCAGAGCTCGATCCGGTTGTCGGTGGCGTCCATCCGCCACTCGACGCACTGCCAGACGTCCTCGCGGGACGGGGCAGACTCGCGCCAGTTCGTCCAGTCACCGGTCGGTCCGCCGTCGGCACCGACACCCCACAGCGCACGGCCCGCAGTGGGCACGTACTGGCCACCCAGCGGCCGCACGATCTCCGGACCTTGGCCGGTGGCCTCGACGAGGGTGTAGTGGGCCCAGTCGGGCCTGCGCGGGAAGGCGTCGGTCCTGAGCCGGAGCCTGCCGTAGAAGCTGTTGCCAGGAGGCGAGAAGTCCTCCACCCGGAGGAACGCGCGGCCGTTGTGTTCGGTGTGCACGTGCAGAACCCGTTGACCGCGTGCGGCCTTCTCCACGGTGAGTGTGCCGTGACTGGTGTCGACGCCCCACCTGAGGCTCGTCGCGCCGCCGAGGGGCACGGACTGGAAGTCCTCGCAGAACAGCATGTTCTGCCGCGCGCATCCGGATGGTGCGTGCGCTGCGGCGACCGGTGTGAGGACCGCGAGGAAGCACAGAGCCATGAGCGAAGAGAGCGCTTTCCGCAGTGACATGTCTGCAACTTAGAAGAGCGGGACACCCTTGGGGATCGAGGCGTCGTGACTTCGCCGGGTTCGAGTCGAAACGAACGTCGAATCGACGGAGTCGTTGCGTCACCGAGACTTCCTACTCCACAGTACGATCCATGAGAATCGCGGCGACCGCGTTCGTCCTCGTCCTCACGACTGGTCTTCCGAGCCCTGCGCGTGCGGCGGCGTGGGAGGACGTGATCGGGCCTGCGTCCTTCGCCGGCTACGGCGCGTTGGAGTCGGAGTGGAACTACCGCTACCCGTGGGGCTCCGACCACAACGGCACCGCCCGCATGTACGGGAGCACCTCCGACCACAACCACGTGTCGCTGTCAGGCGGTGTGCTCACGCTGAAGGCGACGCGGATCTCCTGGGACGAGGGCAACAGCAGCGCCGACCCGCACCTGCCCATCCGCTACCACTCCGGCGCGATCCACGCCAAGGAGCACGTAGTGGTGAACGACCAGTTCCCCAATTGGGAGGTCAAGGGCGAGTTCCAGGCACCGTCCGCGCGCGGCACCTGGCCCGCCTTCTGGCTCACCGGCGTGAACAGCTGGCCACCGGAGAGCGACATCCTCGAGTTCAAGGGCGACAACCGGAACTGGTTCAACACCTTCCGGACGTCGAGCGACGTGTCGAGCTCGATCGTCGGTGTGTCCTCACCCGGTTCGTGGCACACCTACCGGGCGTGGATCACCAAGGTGAACGGCACCGACGTCGACATCCACTACT
The DNA here is from genome assembly GCA_030146905.1 of Lentzea sp. The sequence goes on from JASLAV010000448.1 coordinate 5,993, forward strand.
ACCTCGACGGCACGTGGGTCGCCAAGCACACGGGGAGGAACTTCGCCGGGAAACCGCTGTGGCTCATCCTCAACCTGCAGATGGAAGGCTCGTCGGGCAGTGCGGGTCCTACCGCGGAGACGGTCTACCGCGCTCGCAACGTCTACATCGGGACGAACACGGACGTAGTAGGGCCGAATCGTTCGTGACACCGCATCCAGCTGCCACATGTTCCAGCTGGTCAGGCCGCTTCCGATTCCCAGAGCCGATCGGTTTGGGAATGCCGACGCCCGGTTTGCCCGGCGGCGACCCGTTGGCAGGCAGTCAGCTTGGACAACCCGAACGACCCGCGCTCAATCGAGCGCACGCAACCGCTGGTCATGACGGGATTGTGCAGTGACATTGGTTGCGCAACCTCGTTGCAGCCCGAGTGCAAACCCGCCTGTGCGAATGGCGAAGCGGTGGTGGCAGGGCACGTGAAGAGTCCTTGGCCTTTGTCGGCTCGGGTCGGCTCGGGTCAGGGGAGGACGATCGTGAGGGCGTAGCGGACCGGGTCGGGGCCGGGACAGCGCCACCGTGAGCTGTCCCAGAGCCGGAAGCGCAGGCAGTCCCCGGTCCGAACCTCGTGCGCCGTGCCGTCGACGGTGATCTCCAGCGTGCCGTCCAGGATCCAGACGTGGTGTTCCAGGCCTGGGGCGGGTGAGCCGTCGTAGGCGATGTCCGCGCCGGGCCGCAGGGTGACCTCGATGACCTCGCCGCGCAGTCCGGCCGACGGCGGCGACACGGACCTGCGGGTGATCCCGGCGTCGTCGTCCCGCCACACGGCCTGCCGGTCGGCGCGCACCAGCGGCAACAGCGCCGGTTCCACTTCGGCCAGCAGCCGTGACATCGTCAGCTGGTAGGTCGCGCACAGCTTGCCCAGCAGTGCCGTTGTGGGGCTGATCTCCGCGCGTTCCACTCGGGACAGCGTCGATCGGCTGAGCCCCGTGCGCCGGGCCAAGTCCTCCAGCGACCACGCCCGTTCGGTGCGCAGCTCGGCGAGCCGGGCCGCCAGGCGCAGCTCCAGCCGGTTGTCGTGGCCGACGCCATCTTCTGACTGTCCCATATCCGGGATAGTATCCCGAATATGGGAATCCAGGATGCGTTGCCGGGAAGGCCGGCCGTGCTCGCGTTGACGATCGAACCTGACGACCTCACCCGCCAGCCGGTTCGGGACCTGATCACCGAGCACCTCGCCGACATGTACGCGACCTCACCCGCCGAAAGCGTGCACGCCCTGAACCACGCGGGACTGCGCGAGCCTGGGGTGTCGTTCTGGACCGCGTGGAGCGAAGGGGCGCTGCTCGGGTGCGCCGCGCTGAAGGAGCTCTCCCCGTCCGAGGGGGAGATCAAGGCGATGCGGACCCGGCCGGAGGCCCGTGGTCGCGGTGTGGCCGAGCACATGCTCGTCTTCCTGATCGAGGAGTCCCGCAGGCGCGGCTATCACAGGGTCAGCCTGGAGACGGGCAGGCAGGACTTCTTCGCGCCGGCCCGCCGCCTCTACGCCCGGCACGGATTCGTGTCGTGCCCGCCGTTCGCCGACTACCGTCCGGATCCGACCAGTGTGTTCATGACGCTCCGCCTCACTGGCACGACATCCACCCGGGACTGACACCGCGTCTGCTGAAAGTGTCGTCCGGGCAGGTTGGACGGCGTGGTGCTACCAGTTGAGGATGCAGCCCGCTCGGGCGCAGCCGTCTACGCTCTACTGCGCGAGCGCGAATGCGAGTGCAGCTCCGTATAAGCGAGCGCAGCGAGATTTGAGACCTTACAACGGTCGACCGTTCCGCTCATGAGGTAGAAGTCGGCGGCACCGGCATGGCCGAGGCCGCCGATCAGCACCCTGCGGTTCCCTCGGTCAAGCCCGGCGGCCCAGACCGCGCCCTGGGCGTAGCTGGACACGTAGATCGTTCCGCGGCGCCCTGCTCTACTCCGTCCGTACCGCGGATCCCGTCCGTCACGATCCGGCGATCACCGGACGCGATGTCGACTTCGACGAGGTTGACGTAGAACATGTCGCACACGATCAGATGTGCCGCTCGGCGCCCGGTAGCGGCACCTTCATGATCAACGCGTCACGGCCGGGACGCGACCTCGGTCACACCAGCGCACAAGATTATGCGCAGGCCATGAGATCTTCGACGGTAATAGGTGCGCTTGTGCCTGAGCTGTACGCGACGGTCAGCTTTCGCTGTCCCGTGAAACCACACAATGAGGTTTCGACCGTCCAGTAGGAATAAATCGTTTGCTGCTGACCGGCCGCCAGTGCTACGACGCCATTGTCGTCGTCGTACCACGGAAGAGTGACTCTGCTCCAGTCCAAGTCCCAGGTAACTGTGCGAGTGCTCGTGGCAGTGTTGATCACGCCGAGGTATCCGCGATGGAAACAAGAGTTGCTGTCACAGTTGTACTGGACGCACACCTGATAGCGGATAGGCCCGTACGACGCCGTGCCGGAACACTTCGGAGATGCCTGGGCTCCGACATCGAACGCCGCCGCCGCCGCAGGACGGCTCGCCTCGTCTGCGGCCTCTGCGGCACCCGCCGTGCCGACGCCGAACGTGACTGTCGTCGCTGTCATGCACGCGAACAAGACGATTCCCAGTAGCTTTTTCAGCATGATGCCTCTCATTGTGGGTAAATTTTAAGACGTCGCGACCCGAGAAAGCTGCCACGACTGTTTTGGGTGAGAAGCGAAATGCTGTCGCCGCCACGGCGGTGTCGTAATTAGTGCCCGCATCGTGCGACTGCCCGGTCCGCCTCGAGATCGTCAAGGTCATGAACTCTCCCCAGAATTCATGAGTTGTGATGCGATGCTTGGGGCAGTGTCGACGCTAGCGGCCTTCGAAGATCAAGTAAACGTTCACCTGAATGACCACACCTTTGTACCAACGCTCTGCATGCCAATGCCCGACCCGTAGTCAGTGCACTTCTTGTGGTGATAAGACGGGAGGAACCGGCCAGGCGATACGGACGGCGCCGACACCCCGGATGAACTTGAGTGCCTCCGACGTGCGCGGTGCCCTGCGGGCCCTGGTTCGGGGATGAGTCGACGCGACGAGCCGTCTCCGCTCACCGCTCTCGTCCCGAGACCACACCAGCCGGATTCAAGTGTGAGCTCGTCACACCCTCAAATCGACGCCTCGCCGTCCGGGTCGCGATGGTGTGGTTGCGAGTGGAGGAGGAGATGCCCGGCCGTCCTGCGGTCGCCCGAGCCGCACCGCCAGTCCTCAATAGACCATCTGAGAACGAAGCCGGATGACCGACATCTCTCTTCCCGGGCCGCCAGGCGACGCTTCCTTCTCCTGCGCGGCTTGAACGACTACCGTCCGCAGGAGCACCGGATGTGGTGGTCTGCCAATGGCTTCCCATACCGGTTGGGCGAGGGTGTGAAAGAGGTCCGAGGCGTAGCGGGCGTGCTCTAGTGCCCGCCGGTCGTCACCCCGGCGTCCTCAGGTGGACGCGAGCGTCCGGTGGGTCTGTGCTTGTTCGGCGAGTTCGCGCTGACGTGCGGTCAAGTCGAGGGCCCGGCTCTGGGCAGGCTGTGCCGTCATCCGCGGCGTTGGCCGTGGCCGTGGCGTTGGCCGTGGTGGTAGTGGTGCGGCGAGCCACCCGGCGGCCAGTCGACATGCACGGGCAGGTGTGCGCCTGTCCTTTGTGGATCATTGTGAAGCGGTTGCGGGCCGTGGTGACCCGAGTTACGGTCAGCCGCAAGGGACTCGCACTGGGGAGCGATACCGGTCGGGGGGACGACGTGATCAAATCCATTGGCGTGCCTGCGTTTTCCGCATTGGCGGTGCTGGGCGTGGCGCCTGCCGTTGCGGCTGCTTCGCCTGCCGAGGCGACGGTCGTCCAGATCGCCGCCGGGTCCGTCTCGTGCGATGCTGCTGTGGAGAACCCGCACTTCAGCAGGGGCGCGGGTTCGGTGATCTTCAAGACCCGTATCCGCTGCCGCGGCACGGGCCAGGTCCCGCCCGCGGTGCAGGTGCGCATCCAGGGCTCGCTCGGCTCGATCAACGGCGCACCGCCACCTGCGCCCGCGCCCCAGGGCCCGCCGCTGCAACGCGCCACCAGCGACCAGACCCAGAACGTCGCGGTCAACGGTGGCGAGGCCACGTTCTACACGCCGGTGGCGGGTGGCCCCAAGGTGACCGGCAGCAGCTGGTACGAGGGCAACATCTACGGCCAGATCGTCGGGCCGCCCGGCGGCGTCTACCCGCCGCCGTCACGTGCGCGCAGCAACCGCGTCTGGGTCAACGCGTAGTGCGCGCCTCGCTGGTCGACCCGCGCACCACGGTCTGGCAAGAGCGCAGCCCGGTGTTCCGCGTGGAGTTCTTCCTGGCCGGCGAGGCGGAGGAGTGGGACCTCTCCGGAGGTGATGTCGCCGAGGCGCTCGACTGGGCTCGCGCACACGCCGGTGAGGTCCGCACCTGGGTGCTGTACGTCCACGCCCCCGGTCCCGGTTTGATCCGGCTGGCGGGCGTGGACCCGAACGCGGGCTAGCGGTTCGGCATCGGCAATCAGTCCCGCGTGCCCAACCTCCCAGCACAGCGACCATCGGCGGTGCAGGGACGGGGGCAAACCGTGGCGCGTCGCCGGCCCGCCCGGCGGACAACACGATCGACAGCGGACGGCCCGCTCATCACAGGCCAGGTGCATCTTCGTACTCAACCCTCCGCGGGACCGGCCAGCGCGGGGGCTACGGCGACATCGGCCGCCGCAGTCCCCCTCTTCCGCACGCCAAGGCATGCTGATGCGCCCGCACGACCGTGGACTCCACAGTCAGCGTCCATTCCACGGTGTCGACCGCTCCGCGGAGCAGAAGCGGACATGCGCTCGCGCTCACCGCTGGGTGGCCAGAATCGCGTGAGTGGCTCGCATCGCTGGTGCGTGTGAAACGACGAGCGGCACAGGATTTCGTGAGCGGTTCCGGTACTGCCGGCCATGAACGAGTTCGCTCGTTGTCAGACGAAGCCGACGGGTCCCGCTGAGTGCCTTGTGTTCGAGGCGCTATCGGTCGTTCCCATGGCGATGTGATCGACTCGTCCCGGTCGTCCTCGGTTCGAGTCCGTTTGCGCATCGAGAGCCGGTGGCGTGGGCGGCTCAGCCGGCGGATCGAGCACATCCGCTGCATGTGTCAGCTTCGCCTCTGCCTCCGCACGCTGCTGGGGCGATGCCCCTCCATTGTCGTGATCGCGTCCGTGACTGCCCGACTGACCATGTCGCCGTATGTACTGCAACGGCACTTGCATGATCCGTAGTGGATCATGCTGCGTGGTGACTGATCTTGTTGTTGCGGAGTTGGGCCGGGTGCAGGCGCGGATCGTGGGTAGCTTCACTCGCTCCGAGCCTCACTGTCGAGCGCGGGAGTGCACCGCCGACAGTCACGACCTCGTGCCGAAACACAAGATCGACCAGTGTCTTCGGAACGTGACCCGTCTACCTCGGCGAACTTGAACCAACAGCCCATACCTCGGTGGACACGAGCCTTGCCCGCGATTACACCGCTCACCGCTGGCGGCTCGGATCACTACGGCCGGGTCTCTGCGAGACGTCGCACCACGAAGCCGGCGAACGACTTGGCATACTCCTGCGGCGGCCCCTCGCCGCTCGCGAGGTCGTGGACGACGATGAGCACCTCACCGCGGATCGTGGGCCGGGTGAAGTCGAACTCCCACCATTCGTCGTCGGTAGGGGCGTAGAAGCGCAGGCGGTGCTCCCACGGGTCGCCGAGACGGCGGCGGTAGCGGAGGTCGGTGTCGGCGGTGTCGGCGAACTCCGCGGGTGCGAGGCCGAAGATTTCACCTCCCGCGATCCCACGTGTCGTTGTACGCGCGAAGCCAGGCGCGGTAGCTCTCCGGAAGAGAGATGCCGAGCTCGGCCTCGGCGGCCGCTTCTACGATGGGACCATGCCTCTCGGTACCGGACTCATCGCGCGCATCGAACGCGCGGTGCTCACCTATGGTGCGGGCCGGCCGATTCCCGCCGATGAGCTTCGGGAGCGGCTGACACCCCTGGGTCTCGTGCCGGACGAGGGCTACGCGGAGTTCGTGGGCCGCTGGGGTGGCTGTTACGTGGGCGTGGCGGTTCATGCGTGGGACAACGCCTCGATCCTGGGGCGGGAGAGTTGTGTCGAGCTGACGACCTGGGCGCGTGAGGCCCACGGGTCTCTCGTCGACGGGGTCGTGATCGCCGACGACGGCTCGGGGAACCCCATCTGGATCGCCGCCGACGGAACGGTCCGCCTCGTCGACCACGACAACGGCAACAGCGTGGTACGACTCGCTCCCGATTTCAGAACGCTGCTCGAGGACAACGTCCACGGCTGACTCAGACAACCGCGCTGCGGGAGGCCCACCGGATGCTGACCTGGGTTGTTCGGCGCCGCGATGAGGCCGGGTGGTGCGCGTAACCGTGGTCGGAGACGACGCCGACGAAGGTCAGGAGCCCGTCCGGCCGGAAGGTGAGTGTCCCCCGTACGTCGCGGTGCTCGACGAAGTAGAGCGCGATGTCGTACTCGTCCAGGGCATCGTCGTTGATCGTCAAGGTCAGGCAATCATCCGCCGTGACGAGGGGCACGCTTCGGAAGTACAGGAGCGGTGGCGCGAGTGCCCAGTCGGCGGCTTCCGCGGGCGGGGTGGCGGCACTCAGTTCCGCGGTCAGGATGCCGGAATCGGTGACCGTGACGCGGCTGCGGTCACTGTCCACTCCCAGGTCTGTGCCGCCCAGCCGGAACTCGCCGCTCATGTCCTCAGCACATCTGCGTGCGTCCGGCTGGGACGGATGTTGTTGCCGCCGTCCGCGAGCTGGCCGAGGTTCTCCAGCAGGCGCTGGAACTGTTCATCTGTGAGGGTCCGGCGGGCGAGTTCCAGTTCGGGGTCGAGAGCTACGACGAGTGGTGCGACGTCGTCCTCGTGGGCGAGGTGCGCGGCCAGTGTGCGGCACGCTCGCACCACGAGATCTGTGAACCGGTCGTCAACGGCGTCCCAGCCGGCCGGGTTCGTCAGCGCCTCGTGAGTCAGTGCCTCGCCCCAGCGCCGCCACGCGTCGGGATCGGACTTCGCCTCGAAGCGCTGCCACGGCCAGTCGGCAGGGCTCCACCGCAACGTGGCCCGCTCGCTCTCGTCCGCGAGTGTGCCGAGCCATGCCTTGCTCGCGGCGGCGAACACCGGGTGGAAGATCTGCCCGCCCGCCTCGGCGTAGAAGAGGTAGGCCGCGACCGCGTACACATCACCCCGGGGAGCGTCCGCCAGGCAGGCGCGGGCGAAAGACTCGAGTTCCGTGATGAACGCCGACTCCAGACCGGCCCAGTCGAAGACCGCGTTCACATCGGACGGTGCGGAACTGTGGGAGTTCATCGATGCGGGCTTTCGGGGGCGAGTGGCTCAACGTCTTCGCGTCCGTCGCGGATCGCCTCGACGTAGTCGCTCACGTAGCGGTTGGTGATCGTCGCGGCGTCGCTCGCACCGTGCCAGCGATCCGGAAGCGCGACGCCGTCCCGGCGGCAGCCGACGAGCTGCGCCGGACCCGCGGGAGGTATCGCACCCAGGAACTCGCAGCGGCGGATCGTGGTCAGCGCCGACAGCGTCACGTCGTCGAACGCGCAGTCCACGAAGGTCGCGCCGACCAGCCGGGCATCGGAGAGGTCGGCTCCGGCGAAGGTGCAGCGTTCGAAACGCGTGTTCTCCCCGAGGCTGAGCTTGCGCATCCGCGCCCCGGTGAAGTCGCACTCGACCAGAGTCCGTCCCAGCCGCACATCCCGAAGCGTCGCCGAGCGAAAGCCGCAACGATCGAACCTGCGGTCAAGGCGCGAGCCGGCGGTCATCGTCGCGCCGTCGAACCGGCTGTCCACGAAAACCGACTCGTGCACGTGGAACCGCCCCGAGGCCCCGCCCAGGTCGACGCCCGCGAGGGTCACGAACTTGAACGACAACTCCGCCGGTCCGCGCGAAGGCAGGCCCCGCAGGTCCGTGGCGCCGTCGTCGGTCCGGCCCCAGGGAGAGACCAGCGTGTGCGGCGGCCGGGCGATCCGTGACTGAGCCAGCAACTGTCGGCCGATGTCGTCAACATGGTCGCGGCTCCAACGTTTCCGCAACGACGCAACGCTGGGCCGGTTCGCCGACCCGCCGGGTGTGCCACTCACAGCCGATAACGGTACGCACCGAGAAAACCGAGCGGCGACGGTCCCGGCGCCGCCGTCACGTCGGCGTCGAGGTCGTACACCAGGTACACGCTGTTGGCGTCCGGGAACCGTGCGAAGAGCTCCACAGCCGCCGCCTGCGCGAAGGACTCGGCGTAGCTGTGCTCGGCGAGCGAGTACGGGCCGGCGGCGAACCACGCCGCCTCGGCCAGGTCGTCGTCGAACCAGTCGAGGCCGTGATCACGCGTGAACGGACTCCAGCCCGGCCCGTCCGGCGGATAGCGGAAGCGCACGTAGTCGTCGAGCGCGTCCTCATCGGACAGACGCCCTGCCCAGATCGACACGACACCAGGGGCATGCCGCATCACGTCAGCGTCCGGTCTCGGACCAGCGTCTCGAAGTCCTGCGCTACCAGGCGGTGTTCGTCCAGGTCCCAGCCGAGACTCCCCGAATGCGACCACACGATCGGCTGCCGCCCGTCATCGCGCCCGGCCCGCGCGTCCAGCAGGTAGAGGCCACCACCACCGTCCCAGGCCAGCGGTATCGCGGCCGGCATGTACTCGGCGAACTCGTGATCCCGGTAGACGTCGGCCATGCCGGTCCCGAGCCAGCCGAACTCGGCATACCGGTCTGCGGCGGTGCGCGAGCACCGGACAACACCCATTTCCAGCATCTCAACGAGAAGGCGCGGCAACTCGAAGGGACCGGGAAGCCCCAAGGCGCTCGCGAGTTTCGCACGTGTCCGGATGACGTCCGCCACGCCAGGCGCGGTCTCGTCGAACCTGACCGACTCGAAGCACGACTGCCACCACGGCGACGAAACGCTTGCCATCATCCCACCCTAGCGACGGCTACCCGCGTGGGAGCATTACGACGTTGCGTCGCGTCACGAGCGGATCCACCGGCCACGGGGCGAGTGACTCGGCGGCGATGAACGTGACGGCGGCGTTGCGGTGCGCGGGGTGGTTGAAGTACCGGTCGTCGATGATCCCGAGCCCGGCGCGGACCACCACGTGGTCGCGGGAGACGGGCTCGGGATCGGGACGAGGGCCGTCCGACGGACGGCCCTCGAAGGCGTGCACGGGTGAGACGTGCAATGCCGCGATCTCTACCTCTCGCCGAGCTGCCACTCGGGCCTCACGTAGTGGCACGTGTAGCCGTTGGGATAGCGCTCCAGGTAGTCCTGGTGCTCCGGCTCGGCCTCCCAGAAGTCCGACTCCTGGGTGACCTCGGTGACGACCTTGCCCGGCCACTTCCCGGAGGCGTCGACGTCCGCGATCGTCTCCTCCGCGACCTTCTTCTGCGCGTCGTCGGTGTAGAAGATCGCCGAGCGGTAGCTGGCGCCGATGTCGTTGCCCTGGCGGTTGCGGGTCGACGGGTCGTGGATCTGGAAGAAGAACTCCAGGATCTGCCGGTAGCTCAGCTTCTCGGGGTCGAACACGATCTCGATCGCCTCGGCGTGGTTGCCGTGGCGGCGGTAGGTCGCGTTCGGCGTGCTGGGGTCGCCGGTGTAGCCGACGCGCGTGGAGACGACGCCGGGGTGGCGGCGGAACAGGTCCTGCATGCCCCAGAAACAGCCGCCCGCGAGAACAGCCTTCTCCGTCACAGTGGTACTCCTCTGCTCGGTCATCACTCAGGAGAACGTTCGGTCTGCACCGGATCATCCCCGTGAGGTTGTGACGTATCTATTACGGCACGGTCGACGCCCCTCGGCCACCTCGTCCAGGTAGCGCATGACCACCTGGAGGAGCACGCTGCGTGACCCCTGAGGGCGGTCTTGGCCGTCAGGACCTCCGCGACTTGCGATAGACGTTACGCAGTGATCGCTCCAGAGGCCGTCAGTGACCCGCATTGAGCTGCCCCGGCCGCATCAGGCTCAACTCGCACCCGTGTACGGGTGGGCGAGCGGGGCCGGTACCTCCAGCACGACATTCGCCTCGTGACCCACCTCAACGGCACGTCCGGCGGGCTTGCCCTCTGCGAGCAACACCTGTACCTGCCTGGGCATCCGGGCGATCACTCTGGTTCTCGCGTCGCAGCGCGAGCAGTTCGGAGCGCTGCTCGTTCGTGAGCGACAGTCATTTCGCGGCAATGGCCTCGGGCGTGAGGTCGTCATCCGAGCGCCCGCCTGGCTGACGTGTCGCTGGTGACGGCGACGTGCGGCTGCTCGCTGCCACCAGTCGAAGTGCGCCCAGATCTGATCAAGCGTCTCGATTTCGTCCTGACGGAAGCCGGCTGGAGTGGGTGCAGGTGTTCACGGGCTTGTCGGTGAAGGTGTTTCGCAAGCTCGTGTGGGTCGTGGCCCGTCGGGGTGGCGAGCAGACCGTCACCGGCGGCCTGCGACACCGAACGCTCCGACTCACAGGGGCCAACCCACCAGTTGGGGCGGATCAGCCTCAGCGCCGCTCCCGGTGCTGAGCACGCGACGACACCACTTACGTACCCGCGGAGTTGGGCGTGCATCTGGTGTGCGACAACCTGTCCACCCACAAGACGCCGGCCATCAAGGCGGTGTCGACTCAAGACCGAAGCTTCGATCCTGTAGTACTGGCGGTGCCTCTCGTGCGGATGCGGTGCGCGATCTCCTCCAGCGCGGCGATCTTGGGCGTGTCGTGGTCGGCCGAGTGCCACACGACCCCGAACGCACACCCCGGGAGGTCTTCCACCGGCAGGTACCGCAGGTCCGGGCGGGGGTAGAGGGTCGCGGCGGCGGCCGGTACGAACGCGATCGCGCGGTTCAGCGAGACCGCTGACAGCAGTGACTCGAACCGGGACACCTGGTGGTCGGTGTAGCGGACCTGCGACCCGTCCGGGCGTGGGTCGAACGCCCAGTAGTCCCGGCCCGCCCGGAACGTGTCCGAGGCGAGGCCGACCACCGGGTGGCCGGCGAGGTCGGCGAGGGAAAGGCTTCGCCGCTGGGCCAGCGGGTCGGACGCGGCCACGCACGCGAGGCGCGGTTCAGTGGTGAGGATCTGCGCGTGCAGGCCCTCCGGGACGGGCAGGTAGACGAAGGCCGCGTCGATCACGTCGTCGGTCAGCATCGCCAGCTGCTCGGTGAAGTCGTCGGCCACGTGCACGTCGGGGCCGAGCTCGGGATGCCGCTCGCTCACCGCGGCGATCACCTGGCGGGTCGGGGTCAGCGCGCCGAAGCTCTCGCAGACGCCCAGGCGCAGCTTGCCCTTGCCCGCGATCGCGCGCCGGGCGGCGCCGCGCAACGCGCCGTTCGCGTCCACGACCGCTTTCACGTACGGCAGCAGCGCCTGCCCGTACTTCGTCAGCTCCACCCGTCTGCTGGTGCGGGTGAACAACTCGAGGCCGAGGCGCTGCTCGAGTGACCGGATCTGCTGGCTGAGTGCGGGCTGGGTGAGGTAGAGCCGACTGGCGGCCCTGCCGAAGTGGAGCTCCTCCGCCAGCACGAGCGCCAGCCGTTGGCCGCGTCGAGGCCGCCGGTGTGATCGCCGGTCGGTGGTACGAACCCCGGAGGGCTGTGCCCGATGACGTGCTGGCCGTCGTACACGATGACCTCGGCGAGCTTGGCGCCGCGGCGGGCGTCGAAGAGGTAGTGCACGTTGTGCAAGGTGGCCCGCTTGCCCTCCACGATCAACGGTGTGGGGATCGCGATGTGGAAGTAGTTGACGGCGATCGCGCCACCGGTGTGCTGCGGGCCCTCGACCGAGGTCGTGACACCGAAACCCTGGCGGATGAAGCTGTTCGGCGGTCTCTCGATCGAGACGGCGTGTCCTGGAACCCAGGACGCGAACAATTTGGCCATGTTCTTCCTCCCTTGGAAAAATGCCGTCGATCCGGTGATCCCCTTCAGCCGCGGCCCAGCAGCGCGACGATCAGCAGGCCCACCCCGTCCTGCACCGCGGCGAGCACGGCGTCCTTCGCGCCACCGAGCACCGCCTTGCCGAGCGCGGACAACCGGCTCCTGTTCGTCTCGACCTCGGCCACGACCGCGGCCGGGTCGTTCACCTGACCTTCCGGGCCGACTGCCCCCGTGCGGGTGAGGTGTTCGATGAACGCGCGCAGCTCGGTGATCGCGGCGTCGACGTCCGCGCTGGTCGTGCCCGCCGAGTTGTGGACGGTCATCTCGCTCCTGGACCCGGTCTGCTTGTACTGGCTGCCGTGCACGGTGTCGCCCATGTCGCTTCCCCCGCTGGTCAGTTGTTGATGGTCATCCGGCTGCCGGACCCGGTCTGCTTCGTCTGGTTCCCGAAGACCAGGTCTCCGTGGACCTGCACGACGTGCTCGCGGGTGGGCGGTTTCTCGATGGCGCTGACGATCTCCGCCTCGATGCGGTGCAGTTCGGCGACGTCGGTGCCGGACAGCGCTGTGTACTGCGTGCCCGACGCCTCCAGCAACAGCGCGTAGTGCTTGCGGCGCACCAGAAGCCGGTACAGGAACAACAGCACCAGGTAGGTGGCTCGCACACCGAACAGCGCCATCGCGCCCGTCAGGAGCTGGGTGGTCAGCTCGCGGCCGCCGGCGTCGAACGCGGGCACCAGCACCACGATCGCCCCGGCCACCAGCCCGAACAGCACCGCCAGCACGGCGATCGCCTTCACCGGGTGCGAGGTGGCCTGTTTGCCACCCCACCTGACCTCTAGTGTCTGCACCCTGGAGATGTTCGCCAGCGGGTACACCTGATGCCCGATCCTGACCGTCCGCGGAGTGATCCGGATTTCGGCGACCTTGTCCCGTGCCATGTCCTCGACGCTAGGAGCGCCGCCCTGCCAGGACATCGGGGCCTGCACTGAGAAACAGGATTCGCTGTCACACATCCGGCCGGTCGGACGACTACACCGGTGCGGGGAGGTTTTCCGGGGAGGCGCGGTGGAACTGGTGGGCGGGGCACCGTCGCGCACCCGGCTCCGCCCTGCGCCCCTGATCGGGACACTCGCCGCTGTCGGCGTCTGCTGGGGTGCGCTGGTGCTGGTGGTGACCGCGTCCGGGCAGCACGAGACGTCGACCGGAACCGCGTTCTCCGGCGCGGTGGGCGGGGTCTACCTGGTGGCCGGGGTCATCGCGGCCCACCGCAGGCCGGAGGTGCCGGTCGTCCGGATCGGTCTGCTGATGGTGCTGATCGGGATCGCCTGGTTCGCCGAGGACGTGCAGATCTCGGTGGATCCGGTGGTGCACACCGCGGGTCTGCTGCTGCGGTCGGCCTCCGCCGGTTTTCTGGTGCACCTGCTGCTCTCCTATCCCGACGGCGTGCTGCGCACCGGGGCGGACCGGGTGCTCACCTGGACCTGCTACGGCGTGGTGTTCGGGCTCGTTCCGCTGAGCACGCTGGCCCTGGACACGGTGACGAGGAACCTGTTGCTGCTGTGGCCGCTGCCGTACTCGACGGTCGTCAGGGTCGTGGACGGGGTCCAGTTCGTGCTGGGGCTGGCGGTGACGGCGGTGCTGGTGCGGCGCTGGGTGACGTCCAGCAGGCCTGCCAGGCGAGTGCTCGCGCCGGTGTTCGCCGTCGGGTTGTTCGGCGGGTCGGCATCGGTGCTGGACGCGTTGCTCGGCACCGGGATCTCGTGGCACCACGACGTGCTGGTGGGCATGACCCGTGCGGCGATGCTGGCACTGCCGCTGGCGTTCCTCAGCGGTGTCTGGCGCGTCCGGCTGGGACGGACGTCGGTGGCCAACCTGCTGGCCAGGATGCCGGGGTCGCCGCCGGGGCGGTTGCGCGAGCTGCTCGCGGAGGCGCTGGGCGACCCGTCGTTGCAGGTCGGCTACCACCGGCCGGAGCACGGCGACTACGTCGACGCCGAGGGGCGGCCGGTGTCGCTGGACCCCGCGTTCACCCCGGTGGACCGGGGCGGACGGCGGGTGGCGGTGCTGGTGCACGACCCGGCGCTGAAGGACGACCACCACGTGCTGCTCGCCGTCGCCTCCGCCGCGGCACTCGAACTGGACAACCAGCGCCTGGCGGCGGAAGTCCGCGCCCAGCTCGCCGAGGTCAAGGCCTCCAGGGCCCGCATCGTGGCCGCGGGCGACGACCAGCGCAGGCGAGTGGAACGGGACCTGCACGACGGCGCGCAGCAGCGGCTGGTCACCGCCGCGCTCACCCTGCGCCTGGCCAGGCAGCGGCTGGTCACCGGTGCCGACGCCGAACTGGACGAGCTGCTGCGACGCAGTGCGGACAGCCTGGAGGAGGCGCTCGCCGAGCTGCGCGAGCTGGCTCGCGGCATCCACCCCTCGGTGCTGACGGACCTCGGGCTGAAACCGGCGTTGCGCGCGCTCGCCGCCCGCTCACCCCAACCGGTCGAGCTGGTCGAGACCGACCTGCCGCACCTGCCGGACCTGGTCGCGGCGACCGCGTACTACGTGGCGGCGGAATCGGTGACGAACGCGCTCAAGCACGCGGCCGCCGATCACATCCGCATCGAGGCCGACGTCCGCCACGGAGTGTTGCGGCTGGCCGTCGCCGACGACGGGACCGGTGGCGCCGACCCCGCTCGCGGCACCGGGCTGACCGGTCTGCGCGACCGGGTGTCCGCTGTCGGCGGGACGCTGACGGTGCGCGGTGAACCCGGTGCCGGCACCTCGGTCACCGCTCTGCTCCCGCTGGAGGCGTCATGACCGCGGTGTCCGGCCTGGGTGTGGTCATCGCCGACGACGCGCGGCTGTTCCGCAGCGCTCTCGCCGAGCTGCTGACGAACGCGGGCTGCCGCATCCTCGCCGAGGTCGGCGACCCGGACGCGTTGCTCGCCGCGGTCGAGGCGACCGAACCGGACCTCGCGGTGGTCGACATCAGGATGCCGCCACGGCACCACCTCGAAGGCCTGCACGCCGCCGTGCGCATCCGGACGAGCAGACCGTCGGTCGGAGTGCTGCTGCTGTCGCAGTACCTGGAGGTCTCGCACCTGACCGAACTGGTCGGCGACGTCACCCGCGGCGTCGGGTACCTGCTCAAGGACCGGGCGTCCGGCGGCGACTTCATCAACGCGGTGCACCGCGTCGCGGCCGGCGGCTGCGCGTTCGACCCGGACGTGGTCTCGGCGAAGCTGGCCGGTCCGCGGCGACGCGACCTGCTCGACGGGCTGACCGCGCGTGAGCTGGAGGTGCTGGCCCTGATGGCGCAGGGCAAGTCGAACCAGGCGATCGCCGGTGAGCTGAGCCTCACCGGCAAGACGGTGGAGACCCACGTGCGCAACATCTTCCAGCGCCTCGCCCTGCCCATCGAGTCCGGTCTCCACCGCCGGGTGCTCGCCGTGCTCGCCTACCTGAGGTCACGCTGACCCGGTCCTCCCGGCGAGGACGGCGGCCAGCGCTTCCGCGGACAGCTGGGACTTGGGGAGGAACCCGACGGCGGGGGAGCGGCGCACGGCGTCCTCGTACTGACCGGCCTCGCGCACCGAGCAGAACACGATCGCGGCGCGCGGCACCACCGCCTGCAGCTCGGCGCAGGCGCTGATCCCGTCGCCGTCGGGCAGCCCGATGTCCAGCAGCACCACGTCCGGCCGGGTGGTGGCCGCGCTGCGCAGCGCCGCGGCGATGGACCCGGCCTCGCCGACCACCGTGAAGCGCCCCGCCTGCTCCAGCAGCGCTCTGGCCACAGCCCGGAACGACGCGTTGTCGTCCACGATCAGCACGTCGTCCACCGCACCGAGCATGACCGGCCGGTGCCGGACCCGCATCAGGGCTCACCCCTAACCGGGCGCTCGCCGAGTTTGACCGCCGATGGCGTTCGCCGGCCAGGAACGCTCGGGTCGCTGAGGAGACCAGCCCGTGAAGTCGGCCAACGCTCCCAGGCCGCGGCATCGTTCCGGCGCGCAATGAGCCGTGGTGCGGGCAGCCTGGTGCAGTGCGACGTGCGGACAGATCGGCAATCTCGTCGAGGCCTCCGCGCTTCGAGCCCGGCCACGCCGCGCTGTCCATCCACGAGTGGTGCTCCGGGGTGCTCCGGTAGCGGGCGAACAGGTGCTGGTGGAAGTGAGCGACACCGCGGCCGACGATCGCGGAGAAGACGAACTCGGGATCCGATCACGTGTTCGTCAGCCCAGACGCGGTGACCGACCAGCGGGCCTTCCCCACGGTGCTTGGCGCAGAACAGGCACTCTTCGGTCATGCGTTCAAGCTATGCGTCCCGGCTGTCATGAGACGCCGCGGCGGCGGCCTCGGCTGAACCGCGGGGACGAACAGGACGGCCATGTGCTTGCCGACCACGTGCGATTTGGTGGGATGGCCATCGTGTCCGAGTTCGGATCCCCCTGCCGGGGCTACAGGAGGCTTGAGTGGCAGTTCGGCGAGAGGTAGAGATCGCGGCATTGCACGTCTCACCCGTGCACGCCTTCGAGGGCCGTCCGTCGGACGGCCCTCGTCCCGATCCGGAACCCGTGTCGCACGACCACGTGGTGGTCCGCGCCGGGCTCGGGATCGTCGGCGACCGGTACTTCAACCACCCCGCGCACCGCAACGCCGCCGTCACGTTCATCGCCGCCGAGTCACTCGCCCCGTGGCCGGTGGATCCGCTCGTGGCGCGACGCAACGTCGTGGTGCGCGGGCTCGATGTCGACTCGTTGGCCCGTGGCACCGTGTTCAGCTTGGACACCGGTGATGGGCCGGTGCGGTTCCAGGTCCACCGGCCCGCCAGTCCCTGCGCCTGGATGAACGCCGTCATCGGGCCAGGTGCCTTCAAGGCGTTGCGGGGCAAGGGCGGCATCCGGAGCGTGCCGCTCGACGACGGGGTGCTGCGCGTCGGGAAGGCGGCGTTCGCCATAGTCGGCGCATGAAGTGGCCGCGCCGCAAGCCGGTGATCATCACCGCCGTCAGCCTCGTCGTGGTGCTCGTCGCCGCCGGGATCCTGTGGAACGTCGCCGGCTCCCGCACGTTCCAGTTCTTCGGCGACCTGGTCGACCGGGTGGAGACCACCGAGAAGGTCGTGGCGCTGACCTTCGACGACGGTCCTGACCCCGCTGGTGTCCGGCAGGTCCTCGACACGCTCGGCGAGCAGCAGGTCAAGGCCACCTTCTTCCTGATGGGCCGTGACCTCGACAGGCACCCCGACCTCGGCAGGCGGATCGCGGAGGCCGGTCACGAGATCGGCAACCACACCTACAGCCACCAGCGGATGATCGGCGTCCTGCCCGGCACGGTGGCGAAGGAGGTCGAGGACACCGACGCCCGGATCAGGGAGACCGGCTACCGGGGCGACGTCCACTTCCGCCCGCCGCACGGCAAGAAGCTCTTCGCGTTGCCGCACTACCTCGCGCGCCACGACCGCAAGACGATCATGTGGGACGTCGAGCCGGACTCCGCGGGCACGCCCTCCGCCGCGCGGATCGTCGACGAGACCCTGGCGGGCACCAAACCGGGCTCGATCATCCTGCTGCACCCCATGTACGCCGGCCGCGACCAGACCCGGCAGGCGCTCGGGCCGATCATCACGGGGCTGAAGGAGCGCGGCTACCGGTTCGTCACGGTGTCCGCGCTTCTCGCCCTCAGATGAGGTCGGCCAGCTCGACCCGCCGCAGGAATTCGGATCGCACCCGGTCCGCCACCGCGTTGACGACCTCGGCGCCGTCCGACGACGGATCGACGTGCACGCGGAACGGCGGCTTCTCGGCGCCCACCACGGACACGATCGCGTCGGCCACCGCGCCGGCGTCCGCCCATGACGGCTCCAGCTCGGCGAGCCTGGCACCCACCTGGTCCATGAGACCGGGGTAGAGCTCCTCGTAGGCCTGGGCCCGCTCGGTGTCGGCGGGGGTGCCGCTGTGCGCGAAGTGGTTGGTGCCGCTGGTGAACGCGCCCGGCACGACGATCGTCGTCTCGATGCCGAACCGGAGCAGCTCCGCGCGGTACGAGACCGCGACCGCGTCCATCGCCGCCTTGGCCGCGAAGTACGGGGCCAGGTACGGGGGAGTGCCGCCGCGCGTGGAGGTGGAACCCACCCACACGACGTGTCCCGAGCGCCGGCCGCGCAGGTGTGGCAGCGCGGCGCGGTTGACCCGTTGCGTGCCCAGGACGTTGACGTCGTAGAGCGACGCGTACTGCTCCGGCGTGAACGCCTCCGCGGGGCCGGTGACCATGTGGCCCGCGTTGTGCACCACCACGTCCAGGCGTCCCTGCTCCGCGATGATCCTGGCGATCGCCGCGTCGGCCGACTCCTGCGACTGCACGTCGAGCTCCACGGCGCGGACGTCGGCCCCGTTCCCGGAACCGAAGGCCTCCAGCTCCGCGACGGCCGTGGCGTTGCGCCCGGCGGTCTCCCGCATGCCCGCGTAGACGGTGTGGCCCGCGAGCCCCAGCCTCCTGACGGTCAGGGCGCCGAAACCGCTGGACGCGCCCGTGACGACGATGACCTCGCCCATCAGATGATGCCTCCGTTCGCACGAATGGTCTGGCCGTTGATCCAGCGGGCGGGGCCCGCCAGGAAGGAGACGACCTCGGCGATGTCGCCGGGCTCGCCGATGCGCTCCAGCGGTGCCTGCTGCGCGAGGTTGTCGATCGTCGCCTCGTCCTTGCCCTCCAGGAACAGCGCCGTGGCCGTGGGGCCGGGGGCGACGGTGTTCACGGTGATGTCGCGGCCGCGCAGCTCACGCGCCAGGACCAGCGTCAGCGCCTCGACGCCGCCCTTCGACATCGCGTAGGCGCCGTACTGGGGGAAGCGCAGGCCGACCACCGACGACGAGACGTTGATGATCGCGCCACCGCCGCGCAACCGGCGCGCGGCCTGCTGGGACACCACGAACGTGCCGCGGGCGTTGGTGCGCATGATGCGGTCGAAGACATCGAGGTCCATGTCGGCGACCGTGCCGAGCGGCATGATGCCCGCCGAGTTCACGACGACGTCGACGCCGCCGAAGCTCTCCTCCGCCAGGTCGAACGCGGCCGCGACAGCCGTCTCGTCGGCCACGTCCGCCTGTGCGGCGATGGCCTGGCCACCGGCCGACGTGATGTGCTCGACGGTCTTGTCGGCCTCGGTCTTGTTGCCGGCGTACACGATGACGACGGCCGTTCCGTCGGCGGCGAGGCGTTCGGTGGCAGCCCGTCCGATGCCCCTCGATCCGCCGGTGATGATCGCAACGCGAGTCATGTCAGCTCTCCTAGCTCCTGTTTCCGTCGATAACACAATTAACGTAGCACCGGTATCGAATCAACGCTACCGTTGGCGTGTTATCGTCGTTACATGGACACGAGGGAGCGTCTGGTGAAGGCCGCGGCCGACCTGCTGGTCGAGGGCGGCAGGGAGGCGGTCTCCACGCGCGCGGTCGCGTCCGCCGCCGGAGTGCAGGCGCCGACGCTGTACCGGCTGTTCGGCGACAAGGACGGGCTGCTCGACGCCGTCGCCGCGCACGGCTTCGCCGGTTACCTCGCGACGAAGCACGCGATGGGCGCCACC
>JASLAV010000494.1 GCA_030146905.1 Lentzea sp.
CCGCGGGCTGTCCGACCACATGATCCAGGCGTGGACGGACTTCACGCGTGATGGGTCGCCGGGCTGGCCACGGTTCTCGGAGGGCCAGTACGTGCAGTCGCTGGCACCGGGGGCGATCGGGCCGGTCGACTACGCGGCCGAACACAAGCTGGAGTTCTGGAACTAGTAGCGACACGCTACTAGCCGGTCGCTGCTCCCCCGTGTGCGCGAGCGCACGAGCGGAATGGCTACCCTGGATGACGTGCCCGGCACCACCAGCTCGCGGACCCGCGCGTACCTCGCGCGGGTTCTCGCTGTGCTCGCGCTGGTGGCCGGGATCGCGATGATGCAGGGCACCCCGTGCGAGACCGAGTTCGCGTGGACCGCGCAGTGCCCCACGTCGAGCACGGCCGCCTACGCCGCCGACCCGGTGGACGACGGCTCGTCGTTGCTCGAAGGCATCCTCGTCGCCGGCTGCTGCCTCGTGGTGGCCCTCGCGGTGCTGATCGGGTTCGCCGTGCTGCGGCGCTCCTCGTTCCGGGTGCACCTGGTGCGCCTGCCCGCGGTCCTGTCTCCCCCTTCACGCCGGCTGGAAGTGCGGCTGGCGCAGCTCTGCGTGCTGAGGGCCTAGACCGAACCCGTTGCGCGGTCCTCGGTTCCTTCAGCTCACGTGGAGTTCTGCCATGTCCAAGAACGCTCGTCTGTCCCTGGTCATCATCGCCGTGGTGGCGGTCGTGATCGCCGGGTTCGTCCTCTTCAACCGCGGTGACACCACCGCGGCCCCGCAGTCCGCCGACGGCAGGGTGACCGTCGTGGAGTACCTCGACCTGGAGTGCCCGTCCTGCCGCGCCGCCTTCCCCGGCGTCGAGCGGCTCAAGACCGAGTACGGCGAGCGCGTGACGTTCGACGTGCGGCACTTCCCGATCCCCAGCCACCGCAACGCCGAGCTGGCCGCCGTCGCGGTCGAGGCCGCCGGGGCGCAGGGCAAGCGGGACGAGATGTTCCGGCTGATGTTCGACGCGCAGCAGGAGTGGGGCGGGCAGCAGACGTCGCAGCGCGCGGTGTTCGTGCGGTTCGCCCAGCAGCTCGGGCTCGACCAGGCCGCGTTCGGCACGGCGCTGGACGACCCGGCGCTGCGGGAGCGCGTGCTCGCCCAGCGCTCGGAGGGCAGCAAAGCCGGTGTGCAGGGCACGCCCACGTTCTTCATCAACGGCACCAAGTTCACCGGCGCGCCCTCCTACGACGCGCTGAAGGCGGCCATCGAGAAGGCGCTGTCGTGAACCGGATCGTCGCCTGGGTGCTCGCGGCCGGCGGGTTCGTCGGCCTGCTCGCGTCGTTCGTGCTGACGATCGAGAAGATCGCGCTGCTCAAGGACCCGTTCTACGTGCCCACGTGCAGCATCAACCCGGTGCTGAGCTGCGGCTCGATCATGAAGACCGCGCAGGCCGAGGTGTTCGGGTTCCCCAACCCGCTGCTGGGCATCGCGGGCTTCGCCGTGGTGACGACGCTGGGGGTGTTGCTGCTCGCGGGCGTGACGCTGCCGTCGTGGGTCTGGATCGGGTTGCAGGCCGGGGCGACGGCCGGTGTGCTGTTCGTGCACTGGCTGATCTTCCAGTCGCTGTACGACATCGGCGCGCTGTGCCCGTACTGCATGGTCGTGTGGGCGGTGACGATCCCGGTCTTCTGGTACACGACGCTGCGCAACATCCGCCCGACGTTCCAGTGGCACTCCGTCGTGCTGGTGCTGTGGTACCTGGTGATCGCCGGCGGGGTGCTGCAGGCGTTCTGGTTCTACTGGTCGTCGCTGGTCTAGCCGAGGACCTCGCGCAGACCGGCGATCCCGGTGAAGTGGTGGCCGCGCATCCCCGCCGCACGCGCGGCCGCCACGTTCTCCGCCTTGTCGTCCACGAACAGGACGTCGCCGTCCCCGAGCCGCTCCCGGCACCACTCGAACGCCTCGCGCTCCGGCTTCGCGTGACCGATGCGGCACGAGAACGCGCACACCTCGAACAGGTCGAGCCACGCGTGGGTGCGTTCGAAGTTGCGGGCGTGGTCCTCGGGGATGTTGGACAGCAGCGCGATGCGGCGTCCCGCGTTGTGCAGCTCGTGCAGCAGCGCGACCATCTCGTAGTCGATGCGGCTCCAGCTGGCGACGTCCTGCTCGACGAGCGGCGGGTGGCCGACGAGCTTCCAGTACTCCTCGGCCGTGATGTCGCCGCGGTCGTAACCGGGGCGGTGTGCCCAGTAGGCGTCCCAGAACGCGGGGTCGGTGCTCATCGTGTCCATGACCTCGCGTGACTGGTCGCGGGCGATCACGCCGAACATGTCGAACAGCACGATCATGCCGTCACCACCGTCACGCCCGCGGCCGTCAGTCCTTCGTCGCCGTCGGCGTCGGTCACCACGGCGTCCAGGGAGGACGCCGGCGCGACGAACGCGAGCGCGGTGCGGGTGAGTTTCGAGGCGTCGACGGCGGCGATCACGCGCCGGGCCGAGGCGATGGCGGTGCGTTTCACCGAGGCGTCCTCCAGGTCGAACGCGGTCAGGCCGTGCTCCGCGGACAGGCCGCAGCAGCCGATGACCGCCGTGTCGAAGCGCAGCGCCTGCAGTGACGCCAGCGTCAGCGGTCCGGTCAGGGCGAGCTCGCCGGGGCGTGGGCGGCCGCCGGGAACCAGGAGTGTCAGGGACGTGGACGACGACAGGGCGTTCACGGCGTGCAGCGACAACGGCATGACGGTCATGCGTCGGTCGTGCAGCAGGCGAGCGACCTCAAGGCAGGTGGTGCCGCTGTCCAGGACGACGGACTCGCCGTCCGCGATCAGGTCGGCGACGACCATGGCGATGCGGCGCTTGGCGTCCATGTTCTCGTCGGCGCGCAGGGCGAACGGGGGTTCGGAACCGCGCAGGAGCAGGCTGCGGGCGCCGCCGCGGTAGCGTTCCAGGACGCCCTGTGCCGCCAGGACCTCCAGGTCGCGGCGGATGGTCATCTCGGAGGCGCCGGTCAGCGACGCGAGCTCCGCCACCCCGAGGGAGCCGGCGTCGCGGACCGCCTCGGTGATCTGCTTCAGTCGGGACACGGCCGTGATTGAACACCAGTGGTGTTCGATACTCAAGCTTTCGAACACGTCATACGTTCGTTAGCGTGTGTCGCGTGAGTGATCTCAAGGCCGCGCGGGTGGCCACCTTCACGTACTTCGCCCTCAACGGGTTCCTGCTCGGGTTGTGGCTCGTCCACATCCCGACGGTCGAGGACCGCACGGGCATCAGCCACGCGGAGCTCGGCCGGTTGCTGCTGTTGCTCGGGCTGGGCGCCTTCATCGGCATGCGGATCGGCGGCAAGGTCACCGACCGCCTGGGTGTGAAGCTGGTCGTGCCGATCGCGGGTGTCGTGTGCAGCGTGACGGCGTTCCTGCCCGGTGTGGCCGTCAACCAGTGGACGCTCGGTGCGGCGCTGCTCATCTTCGGCTTCGGCAACGGCCTGATCGACGTGAGCATGAACGCGCACGCCGTGGTGGTGGAGCGGCACTACAACCGTCCGGTGATGTCGGCGTTCCACGCGACGTGGTCGCTCGGTGGCGTGGCGGCGGCGCTGACCGGCGCACGCACGCTGGGCTGGGACCTCTCCCCCGCGACCACGCTCGGTGCGGCGGCCGTGCTCGGTGTCGTCGTCAGCCTCGTCACGGCCAGGCTGCTGCTCGACGAGAAGGAAGAACAGCAGGTCACCGCGCAGACAGGCAAGCGCAAGGCACCGCGCCGGATCTGGATCATGGCCGTGCTCGCCCTGCTGGTGATGCTGAGCGAAGGCGCGGCCAACGACTGGAGCGTGCTGCACCTGCAGGACATCCTCGACGCCTCACCGGAGATCGCGGCACTCGCTTACGGCGCGTTCGCGACGACGATGACGATCGGACGCCTGCTCGCGGACCGCGTCACCGCCAAGGTCGGCCCGATGGCGGTGCTGCGCTGGGGCTCGGTGATCGGTGCGGCGGGCATCGCGACCGCGGCGCTCTCGCCGTTCATCTGGCTCGCGCTGGTGGGCTGGGCGATCGCCGGCATCGGCCTGTCGGGCACGGTGCCGCAGCTGTTCAGCGCGGCGGGCCACGCCGAACCCGGTGCGGCGGGCGTCAACGTCTCCCGCGTCGCCGGCCTCGGCTACCTCGGCGTGCTGGCCGGACCGGCGGTGA
>JASLAV010000496.1 GCA_030146905.1 Lentzea sp.
CAGCCACGCCTTGACCTTGTCGGCGTTGGCGTCCACCCACTTCTTGGCGGCGTCCTCGGGCTTCATCTTGTCCTCGGCGATGTACTTCGCCACGGTGTTCTGGTCCTCGTTGGTCCACTTGAAGTTCTTGACCAGCTGGGCTGCCGGGCCGTTGGCGTCGGCGAACTTCTTCGCCACGATCTTGTCGAGGTCGTAGTCGGGGTAGTCGCAGGCGACCTTCTCGGCGTCGGCGTCACAGCCCGCCTTGTACTCGGGCAGCTTCACCTTCTCGAGCTTGATCTCGTTGAGCAGCCACTGCGGCGAGTAGAAGTAGCCGATGACCCACTTCTTGTCCTTCTCCGCCTGGCGGAAGGCCTGGATCAACGCGGTCTCGCTGCCGCCGTAGACGACCTTGTAGTTGAGGTTCAGGTTCTTCACCAGTGCCTCGTCGTTGGTCACGAACGACGGGTCGCCGTCGAGCAGCTGGCCCTTGTCGCCGGACTCGGAGGTCCTGAACTTCTCGGCGTAGGTGTTGAGGTTCTTCCAGTCGAGGATGTCGGGGTGCTCCTTGGCGAGCCACGGCGGCACGTACCAGCCGATCTGCCCCTTCACTCCCGTGGAGCCCGCGCTGACGGCGATCTTCTGCTCGTCGATGTACTTCTTGCGCAGGTCGTCGTGGCCCCAGTTCTCGACCACGGCGTCGACCTCACCGGTGCCGAAGCCCTGCCAGGCCAGCTCTTCCTTGAGCTCCTTCTTGGTGACCTTGCACTGGAGCTCCTTCTCGGCCACGTGGGCGAGCACCGCGGCGTTCGCCTCGTAACCGACCCACGGGTTGATCGCGAGGTTGAACGTGCCGCAGTCGCCCGCCGCACCCGACGTGGTGTCCCCGACCTTGGCGCCACCGCAACCGGCGAGCGCGAGCGCTCCGACGAGCACCGCTCCGAGCACGCTGTGCCTAGCCACTACCGAACCTCCTGGTTGGTCCACCGCTTGGCGGCCGCCTGGGTGAGGCGGTCGAGCATGACGCCCAGCACGACGATCGCGACACCGGCCGCGAGCCCCTTGCCGTACAGCTGGCCCTGGGAGAACCCGGCCACCACGTCGTAACCGAGCGCGCCGGCGCCGACGAGACCGCCGACGACGACCATCGAGAGCACGTAGATCAGCCCCTGGTTGGCGGCGAGCGTCAACGCCCCGCGCGCCATCGGCAGCTGCACCTTCAGGATCGTCTGCCACGTGCTCGCCCCCAGCGCCGTCGACGCCTCGACGGTCGCTGGGGCCACCGCGCGGACGCCGTCCGCGGTGATCTTGATGGCGACCGGAGCGGCGAACACCACGGCCGCGATGATCGCGGTGAAGCGGGACGCGGAGAACAACGCGAGGAACGGCACCAGGTAGACGAAGGCCGGCATCACCTGCGCGGCGTCGAGGACCGGCCTGATGACGCGGTCGGCACGCCTGCTGCGCCCCATCCACACACCGACCACCACGCCGAGGACCATCACCATGGCCGTGGCGACCAGCGTGGACGCCAGCGTGACCATCGCGTCCTGCCACAGACCGGTCGCGATCAGCAGCCCCAGGCACACGGCGGAGACCAGCGCGCACCGGACACCGCCGACCATGAACGACAGCGCCACGACCACCAGCGCCACCAGGAACCACGGCGACTCGGCCAGCAGCGCCTGCAGCGGGTTGATCAGCGCCCACGTCACGAAGTCCTTGAAGCCACCGGTGAGGGCGGGCAGCGAGTCCTGCACCCAGTCCGTCGCGGCCGTCGTGGCCTGCCGGATCGAGCTGCCGACCTCCACTTCCTCCGGGAACTCCGCCGCCCAGAGGTAGGTGTAGGAGAAGTACACGGCGACGCCCGTGACGCCCAGGCCACCGAACAAAGCCCAGCGCGGCAGTGCGCGGCGTTCGGTCGCGGCCGTCGTCACGCGGTCCAGCACGATCGCCAGCACGACGATCGCCAGGCCCGCGTTGAACGCCGTGCCGACGTCGAGCGTCTGCAACGCCTTCACGACCGTCTTGCCCAGTCCCGGCGCGTCGATCAGCGCGGCGATCGTGACCATGGACAACGCCGCCATGATCGTCTGGTTGACGCCGAGCACGATGGTCTTGCGCGCCGACGGCAGCAGCACCTTGACCAGCGTCTGCTTCCCGGTCGCGCCGAGGGACTCCGAGGCCTCCACGGTGGTGCGCGGCACCGAGCGGATGGCGTGCGCGGTGATGCGGATCGCCGGCGGCGCCGCGTAGATCAGCGTGGCGATCGCCGCGGACGCAGGACCGATCAGGAAGAACAACGTCAGCGGCGCCAGGTAGACGAACGTCGGCATCGTCTGCATGAAGTCGAGCACCGGCGTCAGCACACGGTTGGCCCGATCCGACAACCCGGCCCAGATACCCAGCGGAATGCCGAAGAGCAGGGAGATCACGACCGCCGCCAGCGTCAGCGACAGCGTGTCCATGCTCTCCTGCCACAACCCCTGCAGGCCGAGGAACACGAACCCGGCGACCGCCAGCAGCGCGACGCGCCAGCCCGCGACCACGAGGCTCACGAAGCCGGCGATCCCGACGACGCCGAGCCAGCCGATCACCGGCACCGGCCGGCCGAACGACGGCTGCGAGATCAACGCCTGGACGAAGGTCACGAGCTCGTCGATGACGAGCCGGATCTCGTTGAAGAAGTACAGGAACACCGGGCTGGAGTTCCGCGACGCGCCGACGGCGTCGTTGACACCGTTGATCCACCGGTGCAACGGCGTGAGCTCGGAGGCGTCCAG
>JASLAV010000541.1 GCA_030146905.1 Lentzea sp.
CGTCGAGCAGGCGACGGACCGCTCGCAGGGCGTCACGATCGGCGCGCTGGGCCACGAGGTCTTCAAGAAGTTCACCGACTCGGACATCCCGACCTTCGCCTTCGTCAACGGCGCGGTCATGGGCGGTGGCCTCGAGCTCGCGCTGTCGTGCCACTACCGCACGCTGGCGTCGAACGCGGCCGCGATCGCTCTGCCCGAGGTGTTCCTGGGCCTGTTCCCGGGCTGGGGCGGCACGCAGCTGCTGCCGAACCTGATCGGCGCCAACGACGCCGTGACGGTGATCTTCGAGAACGCGCTGAACCAGAACAAGATGCTCAAGCCCGCCGAGGCGCTGAAGCTGGGCATCGCGGACGTGCTGTTCGACTCCGCCGACTACCTGGAGCAGTCGCTGCTGTGGCTGTCCGGCGTCGTGCGCGGTGAGATCACCGTGCCGCGCAAGGAGATCGACCGCGGCGAGGCGTGGGACGCCGCCGTCGCGCGCGCCAAGGGCATCGTCCACGGCAAGACCAAGGGCGCGGCGCCCGGCGCGTTGAAGGCGCTGGAGCTGCTGGAGCTGGCGCGCGAGAACGACCTCGAGAAGGGCTACGCCGCCGAGACCGAGGGCCTCGCGGACCTCGTGATGAGCGACGAGCTGCGCGCGGGCCTGTACTCGTTCAACCTGGTGCAGAAGCGCGCGAAGCGCCCGGCCGGCGCGCCGGACAAGTCGCTGGCGCGCAAGGTCACCAAGGTCGGTGTCGTCGGCGCCGGCCTGATGGCCTCGCAGATGGCGCTGCTGTTCCTCCGCCGCCTGCACGTGCCGGTCGTGCTGACCGACATCGACCAGGCGCGCGTGGACAAGGGCGTCGGCTACGTGCACGCCGAGGTCGACAAGCTCGCGGGCAAGGGCCGGATCTCGCCGGACGAGGCGAACCGCCTGAAGGCGCTGGTCTCCGGTTCGCTCGACAAGGCGGCGTTCGCCGACGCCGACTTCGTCATCGAGGCCGTGTTCGAGGACCTGGGCGTGAAGCAGCAGGTGTTCGCCGAGGTCGAGGAGCACGTCTCCCCCGAGGCGATCCTCGCCACGAACACGTCGTCGCTGTCGATCACGGACATGGCGTCGAAGCTCAAGCACCCCGAGCGCGTCGTGGGCTTCCACTTCTTCAACCCGGTCGCGGTCATGCCGCTGCTGGAGATCGTGCGCGCCGAGCAGACCGACGACGCCACGCTGGCGACGGCGTTCGCGATCGGCAAGCAGCTGAAGAAGTCCTCGGTGCTGGTGAAGGACGCGCCCGCGTTCGTCGTGAACCGACTGCTGACCCGCTTCATGGGCGAGGTCATCAAGTCGGTCGACGAGGGCACGTCGTTCGAGGTCGCCGACAAGGCCACCGAGCCGCTCGGCCTGCCGATGTCGCCGATGATCCTGCTGCAGCTGGTCGGCTCCGCCGTCGCGCTGCACGTGTCGGAGACGATGCACGGCGCGTTCCCCGACCGCTTCTCGGTGTCGGAGAACATGAAGAAGTTCGTCGCCGCGGGCAAGGGCGCCGTCTGGCAGTGGGACGCGTCCGGCAACCAGACCGTCGACCCCGAGGTCCAGGCGCTGTGGGAGTTCGGCTCCTCGCCCCTGACGGGTGAAGAGGTCAAGACGCGCGCGCTGGAGGCGTTGGCCGAGGAGATCCGGATCATGCTCGACGAGGGCGTGGTCGCGGAGGCGCAGGACATCGACCTGTGCATGCTCCTGGGCGCCGGGTGGCCGTTCTGGCTGGGCGGCATCACGCCGTACCTGGACAGGACCGGCATCTCGGAGAAGGTGACCGGCAAGCGGTTCCTCGCGCCCGGCGTGGCGTCCGTGCCCGCCTGATCGCTGGTTTCACGAAGCCCCGGCTCTCTCGACGGAGCCGGGGCTTCACTCCGTCTCTGGCCGGTACTGCTCCGCGGTGCCGTCCTGGCGGATGAAGTAGGCCTCGATGTTCGTGGCGCGCAACGTCACCTCGGAGCCGGCCACCAGGTCCCGGTAGCGCAGCAGGTCGGGCAGGCCGATCGCGACGACGTCGAACGGGTGCTTCTGGCGCAGCATCAACGACCTGCGCAACGCCTCGCTGAACGCCCAGCGGGGTGCTTCGTCGTCCTTCGGGACCTCTACCAGCGCGCCTTCGAGCTGACGTTCGAGCGCGGCCCGCACGTGGTCCGCGGTGCACCACGTCGCGATGTCCGTGACAGTCATGTGTCCCGTATCGGCATCTGAGCCCGATTCATTAGCAGCCGGGCTGTCTCGATCGGGTCATTTCGGCCCGTGCAGAGCGATCTCCGCGAACTCCTGCACCCTCGCCACCGTGATGCCCTCGCGCTGCTCCACCGCGAGCGGATGGTCAGTGGGCTCGACCTCGATCACCGGCCGGACACCGATCTCCTGGGTGTGCAGGTTGGTCTTGAGGTTGAGCGTCGTGGGCTCGTAGCCGGGCAGGGCCGTCGACAGCCAGCCGAAGTACGGCGGCTCGTCCACGCGGGCCGGGTCCTCGAAGACGTCGGTCATGCGGAAGAAGTTCGCCGGGGACAGCGACACCCACACGCCCCACTCGAAGTCCTCGTCGGCGTCGCGCACCGGCAGCACGATCCGGCCGCGCACGAAGAAGTGCTGGTTGTCGATCACGCACTGCTCCTCGGCGAGGAGGTTGCCCGGCTTCTCGGCGTTCTCGGGCGACCAGTAGACCGGAGCGAGCATCGAGTAGCCGAACGGAAGGCCGTCGTGCACCTGGCCGCAGCACGAGCAGGTGTACCCCAGGGACGTCATGAGCGGCAGCCTAGGTGCCGATGGTGATCTGGATGGCGATTTCGGTTCACCTTCGCCGCCTACCCTCGCCGCCGTGCCACCCGTCGCGATCACCACGAAGCGCAAGGCCTGGCTGACGGCCGAGTACGTCGTCGTCTTCTTCGGCCTCGCCCTGCTCTACAACTTCCTGGCACGCGGTACGAACCCGATCCCCGTGCTGCTGGTCCTGGGCGGCGCGAGCGTGGTGTACCTCTTGCGCTCCAGCACGTTCGACCGCCGGTCGCTCTGGCGGCCGGAGGCAGTCCGGCTGCGGCCGGTCCTGGCTCTGTGGGCCGTCGCCGCCGTCGCGGCCGTCATCGCGGTGATCGTGCTGTTCCCCGAAGAGCTGTTCGTGTTGCCGGAGGAACAACCGCTGCTGTGGCTCGCGATCGTGGTGTTCTACCCGCTGCTCAGCGTGTACCCGCAGGAGCTGGTGTTCCGCGCGTTCCTGTTCGAGCGCTACGGGCAGGTGTTCGGCACCTGGACGGTGGCGGCCAGCGCGACGGCGTTCGGGTTCGTGCACATCGTCTTCGGCAGCTGGGTGTCGGTGGTGCTGTCCGCGGCGGGCGGCTGGATCTTCGCCACCCGTTACCGCCGCACGCGGTCGTTGCTGGCCGCGTCGGTCGAGCACGCGCTGTACGGGATCCTCGTGTTCACCGTCGGGCTCGGGCAGTTCTTCTTCCACGGCGCCGTTCAGGCCTGACGGATCGGCACGACCTCCACGAGGCGTTCGACGTCCCTGAAGTCCTTGACGTTCATCGTCAGCACCGGGATGTGCGCGACCGCCGCGGTGGCCGCGATCTGCAGGTCCATCCGGCGCGGGCGGGGTGAGCGGCCCGCTCGCCGCACCAGCGAGGCCATCTGCCCGTAGACCTTCGCCTCCTCCACGCCGAACGGCAGCACCTCGAACGTCTGCAGCGCCGCGTACATGCGCTCCGAGCGGGCGAAGCGCTCGACCGGGTCCTCCGTGTCGAGCCCGAACGCGAGCTCCGCGATCGTGACGGCGCTCAGGAACGGCCTGGCGTTGACGTACTCGCCGAGGTTGGCCCGTTCGAGCCTGATCAGGACGCAGGTGTCGAGCAGGCAGCTCAGCTCTGCCACGGGTCGTCCACCGGGTCGTCCGCGCCGAAGACGTCATCGGCCGCGGCCCGGTCGGCGTCCCACTTGTCCGCGTCGACCGACGGCAGGGTCCCGAACAGCACCTGCACGTCACCGAGCGACGGCTTGGTGACGACCTCGGCGCGGTAGGGCGAGAGTTGCGCGACCGGCTTGTTGTTGCGGGTGACGACGAAGCTCTCACCCGCCTCGACGCGTCGCATGATCTCCGCGTTGTCGTTGCGGAGCTCGCGCTGTCCGATGGCTTTGAGCCGCTGCATGCCACCAATGTAGCTCAATGCGGATAAAAGTGCTACTCCGTAGCACTTTTATCCGCATTG
>JASLAV010000543.1 GCA_030146905.1 Lentzea sp.
TCACCGAGGTTCGTCGTCGGCGGCAACCCCGCCTTCGGCTACGCGGGCCTGGGTGCGTTCGCCGAGGAGATGGTCGTGCCGGCCGACGCCGCGATGAAGATCGACGACGACGTGCCGTGGGACGTCGCGGCGCTGTTGTCCTGCGGCATCCTCACCGGCGTCGGTGCCGTGCTCAACACCGCCGGGGTCGAACCCGGCTCCAGCGTCGCCGTGATCGGCTGCGGCGGTGTCGGCATCGCGGTGATCCAGGGCGCGCGGCTCGCCGCGGCGGCACGGATCGTCGCGGTCGACCCGGTCGTCGAGAAACACGAGGTGGCCCAACGGTTCGGCGCGACGCACGCGACGGTACCGGACGGCGTCGCCGACCTGAACATCCAGCTCAACGGCGGCATGGGCTTCGACTACGTGTTCGACGTCGTCGGCCTGGCCGCCACGATCCGCCAGGCCTGGGACCTCACCCGGCGCGGCGGTCACACCGTCGTCGTAGGCGCCGGACGTGCCGACGCGATGGTCTCGTTCAGCGCCCAAGAGCTGTTCCTGCACGACAAGACCCTGCACGGGTCGTTCTACGGGACGGCGAACTTCCGCCGCGACGTGCCGCGGATGATCGCGCTGTGGCGGCAGGGCAGGCTCGACCTCGAAGGCATGATCAGCAAGCGGATCAGGCTGGAGGACGTGAACGAGGGCCTGCAGGCGTTGCGCGGCGGTGGATCCCTGATCCGCCAGGTCATCCTCTTCGACTGACTAGAGCGCTTCCGGGAGTTTCTTGTGGACCTTGCGGGGAAGGTCGCCGTCGTCACCGGCGCGGGAGCCGGGCTCGGCCGCGCGGAGGCGCTGGAGCTGGCGCGCGCCGGTGCGAGTCTCGTCCTCAACGACCTGCCGGGCTCCGCCGACGCCACCGCGGCCGAGATCGAGGAGCTGGGCGCGAAGTGCGTCGTGGTCGAGGGTGACGTGGGGGAGCGGAGCACCGCCGACGCCCTCGTCACCGCGGCCGTCGAGCAGTTCGGCGGGCTGCACGTGGTGGTCAACAACGCCGGTGTGCTGCGCGACCGGATGCTGTTCAACATGTCCGACGAGGAGTGGGACCTGGTCGTCAAAGTGCACCTGCGCGGCCACTTCCTGTTGTCGCGCAACGCGGTCTCGTTGTGGAAGCAGCAGTCGAAGGCGGGGGGCGGACCGGTGTACGGGCGGATCGTCAACACCTCCTCCGAGGCGTTCCTGCTCGGTTCGGAAGGCCAGGCCAACTACGCGGCGGCCAAGGCGGGCATCACGGCGCTGACCATCGCGACCGCACGGGGCACGGGCCGGTACGGCGTGCGCGCCAACGCGATCTGCCCGCGTGCCCGCACGCAGATGACCGCGCACGTCTTCGGAGACGCGCCGGAGGGCGACGACTCACTGGCACCCGAGCACGTCGCGAAGTTCGTGGCGCACCTGGCGGGACCGTCCGGCGACCGGATCAACGGGCAGGTCTTCGTCGTGCACGGCGGAATGGTCGCGTTGATGGCGCCACCGACCGTCGAGCAGAAGTTCGACGACTTCGGCGATCTCGACGGCTACTTCGCCGATCGCGATCCACAGAGGACTTTCGCCTGTACGGAAACGATGAGTCTCTAATCGGGGCCCTGTAGGAGGAGCTGTGACGCTCACCGTCCAACCGCACCGCGAGACGCTCGGTCTGAAGGACGGCCGGCTCCTCATCGGAGGCGAGTTCCGCGAGGCGGACGAGAACTGGATCCACCACCACCCGGCGACCGGCGAGGAGATCGGCAGCTTCGCCGTCGCGTCGGAGAAGGACGTGGACGCCGCGGTGCGGGCCGCCCGCAAGGCGTTCGACGAGGGCCCGTGGCCGCGGTCGAAGGCCGGTGAGCGCATCAAGGTCCTGCGCCGGTACGGCGACCTGCTGCGCGAGCACGCCGACGAGCTGAAGGGCCTGCAGGCGCTGGACAACGGCGTGCCGCTGTCGTTCGGCCAGATCTACGCCACCTCGGTCGCCATCGCGGCCGACATCTTCGACCACCACGCCGGCTGGATCGACAAGATCGGCGGCCAGACGCTGCCGCCCTACCAGGGCGGCGACCACCTCGCGATGACGTTCCGCGAACCGGTCGGCGTCGTCGCGGCGATCCTGCCGTGGAACGCGCCGTTCGTGCTGTTCGCCCAGAAGCTCGCCCCCGCGCTGGCGGCGGGCTGCACGGTCGTGGTGAAGCCGTCGGAGTACGCGTCGTTCTGCGTGATCCGCATGGTCGAGCTGCTGATCGAGGCCGGTCTTCCCGAGGGCGCGGTCAACCTCGTCACGGGACCAGGCACCCCGACCGGCGAGGCGCTGATCACGCACCCGCTGGTCGACAAGATCAGCTTCACCGGCAGCCGCGCTGTCGGCCGCCGGATCGTCGAGGCCTCCGCGGGCACGATGAAGCGCGTGTCCTTGGAACTGGGCGGGAAGTCGCCGGCGATCGTGTTCGCGGACGCGCCCAACGTAGGCCTGGCCGCGATGACGTGCATGGGCATGGTGACCATGGGTCTGTCGGGACAGGCCTGCGTCGCCCACACGCGGGCACTGGTCGCGCGGGACGTCCAGGACGAGTTCATCGCCACCGCGCAGATGCTCGCGGGAGCCGTCACCTTCGGCGACCCGTTCGACCCCGGTGTGCTCGCCAGCCCGTTGATCAACCGCAAGCAGCTCGACCGCGTGCTCGGCTACATCGAGCGCGGCCAGGAGGACGGCGCCCGCCTCGTCACCGGCGGCACCCGGCTCGAAGGCGACCTCGCGTCCGGCAACTTCGTCGCGCCGACGATCTTCGCCGACGCCAGCAACGACATGGCGATCGCCCGCGACGAGATCTTCGGTCCCGTGCTCACCGTCGTGCCGTTCGACGGCGAGGAAGAGGCGATCCGCATCGCGAACGACACCGAGTACGGCCTGGGCGCCGGCGTCTACACCAACGACGTCCGCCGCGCGTTCCGCGTCTCGAAGTCGTTGCGCGTCGGCATGGTCGGCATCAACGGCTTCCAGCTCGAACCGCACATCCCGTTCGGCGGCTACAAGCAGTCGGGCCTTGGCCGCGAGGGCGGGCAGAGCGCCTACGAGGCCTACACCGAGCTCAAGACCGTGATGATGCCGCTGACCGACGAGATGATGTAGATGCGGCTGTCCGGGAAGGTCGCCCTGATCACCGGCGCCGCGCGGGGGCAGGGCGCCGCCGCGGCGCGCAGGTTCACCGAGGAGGGCGCGCGGGTGGTGGTCACCGACGTCCTCGACGACCAGGGCAAGGAGCTCGCGGCCGAGCTGGGCGCGGAGTACTGCCACCTGGACGTGTCGTCGGAGGACGGCTGGGCGGAGGCCGTCGCGCACACCGTGGAGACGTTGGGCGACATCACGGTTCTCGTGAACAACGCTGGCATCCTGCACTTCTCCGCGCTGACCGACACGACGCTCGCCGACTACCAGCGCGTGATCGGCATCAACCAGGTCGGCACGTTCCTCGGCATGCGCGCGGTCGTGCCGTCGATGAAACAGGCAGGCGGCGGCTCGATCGTGAACGTGTCGTCCGTCGAAGGCCTGGGCGGAATGCCTTACCTGGTGGCGTACACGGCGTCGAAGTTCGCGATCCGGGGCATGACCAAGGTCGCCGCGATGGAGCTCGGGCAGCACGGCATCCGCGTCAACTCGGTGCACCCCGGCGCGATCGACACCGCGATGGTGAGCGAGGCGCTGGGACGGCCGATCGACGTGTCGCCGATCGGCAAGAAGCTCGCGCTGCGGCGGATCGGCCAGCCGGAGGACGTCGCGAACGTCGTGCTGTTCCTGGCCAGCGACGACAGCGCCTACTGCACGGGCGGCGAGTTCGCGGTCGACGGAGGGGCGACGGCGACGCACGCGTTGAGCGGCTGAGAGCGCGGGCGGCCACGAGGACCACCCGCGACCCGGTCAGCCGGTCAGACCCGGCAGGGGGATCCGCCGGGGTGCCCCGGCTTGGCCTCGACGTTGGCCTTCGCCTCGCCGATCACCACGTCGGTCAGCGGCGTGTCGAGCACGACCGCCTGCTGCACGACGGTGGATCCCGTCGTGGTGGTGCTGTTGAGCTTCAACGACCCGATCAGCAACGGGATGGTCAGCGGCGCGCTGCCGACC
This sequence comes from Lentzea sp., assembly GCA_030146905.1. The sequence goes on from JASLAV010000543.1 coordinate 4,136, forward strand.
GACACGGTCAGGCCGTTGATCTTCAGCCCGGCGATGCCGGACGAGCCGGAGAACTGCGGCACCAGGCCGCCGGGTCCCGGCACGCAGGTGACCGACGCGTTCGACTCGATCACGCCGAGCTCGATCGTCAGCAGGCCGCTCGTGATGCGCGTCTGCTCGATCCGCGCCCGCGAGATCGCCGAGTCGGTCGTGGCGGGCGCCGTGCCGGTCAGGTCGTCCGGCGTCTGGTCGGTCATCGCGTCGAGCGCGGTGGCCTTCACCGTCAGGATGCCCGCGTTCAGCTGGACGTTCGCCAGCGTCTCGTGGTCGTCCACGCACGGCACGTCCTGCGGGTTCGCCCGCGTCGACACGATGCCGGCCAGGTTCAGCGCGGTGGCCTGGCAGGAGAACACGCCGGTGCGCTCGGACGTCTTGATCCGCAGGTCCGACAGCACAGGGCTGGCACCGGCGGCGTTCGCGGTGAGGGTGGCCCTCACCTCGATGTAGCGACCGGTCCGCGCGAACGTGACACCGTTCGCCACGGCGGTGAACGACTCCCCGGCGAGGCCCGCCTCGGTGTCGGAGGTGCGTGCCTCGACCGTGATCGACGTGCCCGGCGGCACGCTGCCCTGCGCCTCGGTGTTCCAGGTGACGGTGCCCCACGTCCGGCCGGCCTGCCCGCCGTCCTGCACGACGCTCCAGGTGCCCTGCGGCGCGGTGATCTCGCCCAGCACCGACCCGGTCATGTCGCTGTAGTTGTACGGCCCGGCGCCCGCGCCGAGGTTCACGGTGAGGTCGACGGCGCCCACCGGGTGCCCACCGCCGCCGATCGGACCGGCGTCCGGGTCGATGCGCTGGGCGTTGTCGGTGCTGATGTTGGTGACCCACACCTTGCCGTTGCTGTCGATCGCGACACCGGTCGGGCCGACGCCGCCGGGCAGCGGCACGTTGCCGACGTACGTGCCGTCGGTGCGCAGGTGGCCGACCGTGGTCGACCCGTTCAGCGAGTGGGCGACCCAGACGTTGCCGTCACCGTCGACCGCGACGCCCTGCGCGTTCTGGCTGCCGTGGCCGAACGCGCCGAGCACCGTGCCGTCCGGGGCCAGCTTCGCGACCCGGTTGCCGCTGAAGTTCGTGTGCCAGATCTCGCCGGTGACCGGGTCCATGCCGAGGCCGTAGTCGCCGTGCGTCGCGTCGAGGCAAGCCCCCGTCGCGGTGGCCGGGTCGTAGCGCAGGAGACCGAAGTTCCTGGCGGACCACAGGGTTCCGGCCTTGTCGATCAAGCCGCCGTAGCCGCCGCAGCCCACGTTGAACTGCGTGCCGGTCGGCTGGCCGTCCGCGTCCAGGAGCTCGTGGTCGAGGTCTTGGCCGCCGGTCCACAGGCGGTTCTGCGCGTCGACGGCGACGGTGCGCGTGTTGCTGCCGGTGACCCTGGCGTAGTTGATGATGCACTCGTCGGCCGCCGTGGTGACGCCGCCGTTGTCGTCGGCACCGCCCGCGTTGGTCCACGGCCGGATGTCACCGAGTCCGCGGCTGGTGGCGATCAGCCCGTCCTGGTCGCGGTCGACGCACTTGTTGTAGGCGAACGGGCCCTTGAGGTAGTCGCCGGACGGGTTGGGCGTGCCGTCCGCGTTCACGCGGGTGCCGCCCTGGATCACGCCGACGCGGGTCACCGAACCGCGCCCGCCTGCGCCCTCGTTGCGGTTCGACAGCCAGGTGCTGCCGAACTTGTCGACAGTGGTGCGGGACGGGTTGCGGCCGCGGCCGTCCGGTGCGGACACCCACTCGCCGACGATCTGGCCGGTGTCGACGTCGATGCGCACCATCGTGCCGCGCGCGGAGGCGGCCACGTTGACGTACGGGAAGAATACGGTGGAGCGGTTCAGCTGCAGCTGGTCGTCGTTCGGGGAATCGTGGTTGACGTCCTGGAGGGTGCCGCGGTCGAAATCGGCGTCGAGCGTGTAGAGGACGTCGGTGCCGGGGGTCGGGACGGCCAGAGCCGGAACGGAAAGCCCTGCCAGCAGGACCAGCGACGCGGCCATCGCGAGCACCGGTCTGACTCGGTGCCGGGAGTGGTGCATGAGGTGGCTCCAATTCGGGAGACGGTCGATCCGAACGTCGCCCGGATCACTCAGAAGAGTCTGGAATCACCGAAATGTGTTACGAAATTCCTTCATGCCACCGCGTCTGTAATCGCGAAAAATTCGGCCAGGAATACCCGATTTCTCAGTTTTTTCGCACGAACAGCCCAGGCGGATAGGTGGCCCTGAAGCGATTCGGGGCCTCTGTCGTTGCGCTGAACAGGGTCGGGAAATGCGTCCATCCGGTCTTGTTGCGTTGCTCTGGGTGTCATGAGCTGTTCTTGCTCGTTCGGACGACACGCGGTAAGAAGAGTGAACCGGTAAGAAAACTGAACCAGGAGGACCGTGCTGACTGCCGTGGCCGATCTGGCCCGTGAGGTCGCCCGGAAGACGGAGGCCGCGGGCGCGCTCGCGCCGGAGCTGCTGGCGGCGATCCGCGACGAGGGCCTGTTCCGGCTGGGCGTCCCGGCGTCGCTCGGCGGGCCGGAGCAGCCTCC
>JASLAV010000547.1 GCA_030146905.1 Lentzea sp.
GCACGGGTACACGCATCACAACGAGTGTCCCAATCCGAATGAGGTTCATGGTGAAGGTTGTGATCACCGGAGCGTCGGGGAACGTCGGCACCGGTCTGATTCGAGCCCTGGCGGCCGATAGCCCCGATCACGAGGTCGTGGGTCTCTGCCGCCGCCCGCCGCGGGCGGTCGCGCCCTACGACTCGGTGCGGTGGCAGTCCTGCGACCTGGCCGCAGACGACGCGCCGGACGTTCTCGACGAGGTCATGCGCGGCGCCGACGCCGTGGTCCACCTCGCCTGGATGTTCCAGCCCGTCCGCGACGGGACGCGCCTGCAGCGCACGAACTTCAAGGGCACCTCCGCGGTGCTGGCCGTGGCCCGTCGCGCCGGCGTGCCGCAGGTCGTCCACTGCTCGTCGATCGCGGCCTACGCGCCCACGTCGGCGGCGCCCGTGACCGAACAGGCGGCCACCACGGGCATTCCGTTCTCCTCATACGGGGAAGGCAAGTCGGAGGCCGAGTCGATGGTCGCCCGCTTCGCCGCGGACAACCCGGACATCGCGGTCGCGACGATCCGCCCGACGCTGGTCGCGCAGGCCGGTGCCTCCGCGAGCTTCCTGGCGTTGTTCTTCGACCCGCTGGTCCCGCGCCAGCTCTTCTCGTTGCTGCGTCGAGGCAAGATCCCGCTCCTGCCGCTGCCTGCCGACCTGAAGGTGCAGCTCGTGCACGCGGACGACGTCGGGGACGCGCTCGTCCGGATCTTGCGCACCCGTGCGCGTGGACCGTTCAACATCGCGGCCGACACGCTGACGGTGCAGGACCTCGCCGCCGCCGCGGGTGCACGGGCAGTGCCCGTGCCCGTCGGTCTCGTGCGGTCGCTGGTCGGCGTTCTGTGGCGGCTGCGGGCGCTGCACATGTCACCGGGCTGGTTCGACGTCGGCACCAGGGCGCCGCTGATCGACACCAGCAGGGCGCGCGAGGAGCTCGGGTGGACGCCTCGCGTGAGCAGCACGGCCTGCGCGCGCGAGCAGATCGCCGGCATCGCCGACGCGGCCGACCTGCCCAGCCCCGTGCTGCGGCGGGACCGGTTCAAGACGGAACGGCGGATCTCCCGATCTCGTACTCACCGCCCCCGACTCCGCGTGGTACCACCGGTTTAGGCGGTTGCCCACAACGATCGGCGGCGACCCGCGCCAGCGTGCGGTGGCAGACCTTGCCGGTGCGGCCCACCGGCAGGTCCGGCACGGTCAGCAGGAACTCGGGCAGTTTGGCCTTGGCCAGCCCCTGGGCGGACAGGAATGCGGTGAGGTCGGGGAGGTCGAGCCCGTGTCCATTGCGGACGGTCACGATCGCGCAGAGTCGTTGGCCCATCTCGGTGTCCGGCACGGGCACGCAGGCGACCTCGCCGACCGACGGGTGCCGGCCGATGGCCAGCTCCACCTCGGCGGGGCTGATCGTGTAGCCGCCGCGGATCACCACGCGCTTCGCCCTGCCGGTGACGTGCAGCCGGCCCGCGCCGTCGAAGTGGCCGCGGTCGCCGGTGCGGACCCAGCCGTCGTCGAACCGGTGGCGTGCGTCCAGCTCGGGTGCGCCGACGTGGCACAGCGGCGTCATCGGGCCTCGCGCGCAGATCTCGCCGTCGACGATCCGGATGTCGCACACCGCGGGGTCCGGGACGCCCGCGCCGTTCTCCGGTGTCGTCGTGTGGCAGTTCACGCCGTCCGACGAACCGTAGACGGTGATCATGTCGACGCCGAAACGCGCGCGGCATGCGGCCAGGGTCGCGGGCGGCAGCGCATCGCCGCTCGACACCAGCGCGACGAGGCTGGAGACGTCGACGTCGGTGGGGTGGTCCGCCAGCCTGTGCCACATCGTCGGCACCGCGAACACGTGCGTCGGGCGGTGCTCGGTGATCAGGCGCATCGCGGTGTCCGGTGCGAACCGCCGGGTGAGGATCAGGGTGCCGCCCAGGCAGCACAACGTGATCGGCACGCCGAACGAGCCGAACGACGAGGTGAGCGAGACGAGCACCAGGTCGCGGGGAGCCGGGTGGCCGCGGTGCACGGCTCGCACGTAGTTGGCCCGCCCGCCGGCGAAGGCGTTGTGCGAGTAGGCGACCATCTTCGGTTCGCTCTCCGAGCCGGACGACAGCAGGATCTTCGCCGGTGCCTCCGGGTGAGGTCGTGTGCGCTTCACAGCGCCTGGGCTCGTCCGTCCACTCACGACTCCGTCCGCGATCAGCGCGCTCGCGCCGGCACGGGAGAGCAACGCGTCGGCGCCGGCGGGGAGCGGCAGCACCACCGCGCCGACGGCGAGCACCGCCAACTCGGCGACGACGGCAGCACGTCCGTCAGGTTCCCGGACACCGATGATGTCGGTGACGCCGTACGGCAGCCGGGCGGCCAGCGCTCGCACGAGCCGGTCCAGCTCGGCGTAGGAGAGCTCGCCCTCGTCGTCGATCAACGCGGTGCGGTCCGGGTGTTCCCGGACCCGGTCGCGGAACAGCGAGTGCAGGTCGCGGTCAGGACAGTGCCCCCTGGCGACCCAGTCACGGCGCAGCTCGGCGGGGACCAGGTCGCGCAGGACCACCCCGGTGGACGACACCCACGTCATGACGTGAACTCCCACGGCGAGCGGACCAGGACGCA
>JASLAV010000548.1 GCA_030146905.1 Lentzea sp.
ACGTGCGCCAACGATGGTCCGGCCACCTCGCGGATCAGCCGGTGCGAGGCGTCGGCGTAGTTGCCGGGGACCTGGAACGCGAGCCAGGCGCCGGCGGGCAGTGCCGAGGCCCACGATGACACGATCGAGGGATGTGACGGGACCCACTGCAGGACGGCGTTGGACACCACGACATCGGTGTCCGGCAACGGTTCCCACGTGGTCACGTCGTCCACGCGCGCGTCGACGCCGGCGGCACGAGCGGCTTCGACCATCTCCGGCGACGAGTCGAAGGCCTCCACGACGGCGTCCGGCCACCGCGAGGACAACGACGACGTGAGGTTGCCCGGCCCGCAGCCCACGTCGACCACTCGCCGGGGCTGCGAAGCCCCCACGCGCGCCAGGAGTTCGTAGAACGGCCGCGCCCGGTGATCGGCGAAGGCCAGGTACTGCGCCGGATCCCACATGCGGCTGACAGTACATGCGTACTGCTATCCCGCAAGCCTCGAAGCGACAGGTGCCACGGCCTCGCGAACGTCGGCCAGGTCCACCCCGGCGTCGCCGCGGGCCTGCCACACGACGCCGTCACGGCCGGGGATCTTGCGCTGCAGGATCCACACGCCGGGCGACTCGATCCGCTCCCGCGCCCTGATCGACCCCTCCACGCGCTGGCTGATGGCTCGCAGCACACGACCGGGGTCGTCGACCGCGAACCGCAGCGCCGGAAGGTCCTCCAGCAGCACGACGGGCCCCTCGGTGGAGGCTTCCGACGCCTCCACCACCCGCAGCGCGCCTTCCCACTTCACCTTGCTGATCAGGTGCCAGCCGATGCGGCGCGGGCCCGGCACCCACAGGCCGAGCGACGTCACCACGAGGTGCTCGCCGCCCTGCACGGCCGTGTGCGCGATCACGGTCTCGTCCGGCTCCAGCGTGCCGGTGAACCCGTCCGGCGCACCGTTGCCGAACAGTCGTCGGAACAGTCCCACTACAGCACTCCAGCGCTCTGCTGCAGGAGCGCCTTGCGGTACTCCTCCAGCGCCACCAGGTCGCCCCACAGCGCCCGGTACTCGTCGGCGTCCTTGATCGGGGACAGCCGCCGCAGCCGCGACTTCACGTCCTCGACCTGCTTGCCGACCTGCACCTCCTGCAGCCGCGCGATCACCATCGACACGTAGCGGAACTCGTCGTTCTGCTTGACGGTCAGCGGTTCCACCGCGAGCTCGGTCAGCACCGACCGCACCGACGCGTGCTGACACGCCTGCGAGATCGCCTCCAGGTACGCAGAACCCGCGAGCCCGGAGGCCGCGCCACCGGCCGCGCGGATCGCGCGGTGCAGCGCCACGTAGACGGGGTCCGTGAACGCCTCGTCGGGCAGCGAGTCGTACAACGGGCCCGCGTACTCGGGCAGTCGTAACGCGACCTTGAGGACCTCGCGTTCGGGCACCAGCCGCGGGTCGCGCGGGTTCGGCCGCGGCGGGCCGTCGACCTCCACGCTCAACGCCATCTGGTTCGGGTCGGCGCGCTGCGCGGGGGCGGCGGGAGCCTTGCCGCCGGCGGTCTGGCGCACCCGGCGCACGACCATCGCCTCGTCGTCCCAGCCGACCCACCAGGCCAGGCGCGTCGCGTACCCGTCGCGCTTGGCGCGGTCCTTGATCTGCGCGACGAACGGCACCATCTTCTTCAGCGCCTCGACGCGGCCGTCGACCGAGTCGAGGTCGTAGGCCTTGAGCTGCGCCTTGATCGCGAACTCGATCAGCGGCGTGCGCCGCGCGACCAGGTCGCGCACCGCCACGTCGCCCTTGGCCTGCCGCAGCTCGCACGGGTCCATGCCGTCGGGCGCGACCGCGATGTAGGTCTGCGCGGAGAAGTGCTGCTCCCCGTCGAACGCCTTCAGCGCGGCCTTCTGGCCAGCCTCGTCGCCGTCGAAGGTGAAGATGACCTCGCCGTTCACGTCGTCGTCGATCAGCAGCCTGCGCAGCACGTTCATGTGGTCGGTGCCGAACGCCGTGCCGCACGAGGCCACCGCCGTCGGCACGCCCGCGAGGTGCATCGCCATCACGTCGGTGTAGCCCTCGACGATGACGGCCTGCTTGCGCTTCGCGATCTCGCGCTTGGCCTGGTCGAGCCCGAACAGCACCTGCGACTTCTTGTAGATCATCGACTCGCTGGTGTTGAGGTACTTCGCCTGGATCGGGTCGTCGTCGAAGATCCGGCGCGCGCCGAACCCGACCACCTCACCGCCGATGTCCTTGATCGGCCACAGCAGCCGCCGGTGGAACCTGTCGATCGGTCCCTGGCGGCCCTCCTTGGTGAGCTGCGCCTTGATCAGCTCGGTGACCTCGAACCCGCGGCCGAGCAGGTGCTTGGTGAGCTTGTCCCAGCCGCCCGGCGCGAAACCGCAGCCGAACTGCCGCGCCGCCGCCTCGTCGAACCCGCGCTCGGCCAGGAACTCCCGCGCCGCCTGCGCGTCCGGTGTGGCGAGCTGCTCGGCGTAGTACTCGGCGGCCGCCTTGTGCGCCTCGATGAGCCTGCTGCGGGTGCCGCGGTCGCGCTGGGTCGTCGCGCCGCCGCCCTCGTAGGTGAGCTGGATGCCCGCGCGGTCGGCGAGCCGCTCGACGGACTCCACGAACGACAGGTGCTCGACCTTCATCACGAAGGCGATCACGTCGCCGCCCTCGCCGCAGCCGAAGCAGTGGAACGTGCCGTGCGACGGGCGCACGTTGAACGACGGTGTCTTCTCGTCGTGGAAGGGGCACAACCCCTTCAGCGCTCCCCCGCCGGCCCGCTTGAGCGAGACGTGGTCACCCACGACCTCGTCGATGCGGCTGCGCTCACGCACCAATGCGATGTCGCTCTCCCTGATGCGTCCTGCCACGCCCCCGAGTCTAATCCTTTGGCAAACTGCCAACCGTGACCACGGCCGACGTCTTCGGACAGCACCGCAC
>JASLAV010000574.1 GCA_030146905.1 Lentzea sp.
CACGTCGGCGACCGCGGCGTCGGTCAGGTCCGGCGCGATCTTCACGAGCACCGGGGTGTCGCCGGCCGCCGTGAGCGCCGCGAGGATCGCGTCGAGGTGCGCGCGATCCTGCAGCTCCCGCAGGCCGGGGGTGTTGGGGGAGCTGACGTTGATCGCGTAGTAGTCGCCGTGGTCCTTCAGGGCGTTCAGCGAGCTCAGGTAGTCCTGCACGGCGTCCTCGACCTGCGTGATCTTGGACTTGCCGAGGCTGATGCCCAGCGGAGCCTTCAGCGGCGTCCTGGCGAGCTTCGCGGCAAGCGCTTGCGCACCCGCGTTGTTGAAGCCCATCCGGTTGATGATCGCCTCGTCCTCGCGCAGGCGGAACAGGCGCGGTTTCGGGTTGCCCGGCTGCGGGTGCCAGGTGACGGTGCCGACCTCGACGAACCCGAACCCCAGCGCGGCCCACGCCGGCAGCGCGCGCCCGTCCTTGTCCAGGCCGGCCGCGAGCCCGACGGGGTTGGGGAAGCGGACGCCGAAGACGGTGCGGGGGTTGTCCTGGTTGCGGGCGAACCGCGCCAGCGGGCTCAGCCGCGCCATGACGTCGAGCGTGGTCTCGTGGACCCGCTCCGCGTCGCCGCCGTGCATGCCGAACAACGCCCTGCGAACCACCTGCTTGTACACCACGTGCCCACCCTATAACGGCAGCTCAGAGCGGGCGCGCACCCCCTCGTCGCAGCTCCGCCGTCACATCGGCTTCGGCACCTTGATGGTCGCCTGCTCGTCCAGCGGCATCCTGGGCCTCGTCCGGAACGTCACGGGCAACGTCCGCAGCCCCCTGCTGCCCAGCGACACCCGCCACCCGAGCGGCCGCGAGGTGTCCAGCGCGAGCCCCGCACACCGCCCCAGCAGCGTCCTGAACGCCACGTCGCCCTCCAGCCTGGCCAGCGGCGCGCCGAGGCAGAAGTGCATCCCGTGACCGAACGCGAGGTGCTGGCGGTCCGCCCGCTCGATGTTGAGCTGGTCGGCCCGCGGGTAGCGCGCGCTGTCGTGCTCGGCGGAGGCCAGCGACAGCAGCACCACGTCACCGGCGGGGATCTGCACGCCGCCGATCGTGAGCGGCCGCGAGGCGAACCGCACCACGTGCGAGGTCGGGCCGTCGAACCGCAGGAACTCCTCGATCGCGCCGGGCAGCAGTGACGACGAGCGCTGCAGCAGTTCGAGCTGCTCGGGGTCGCGCAGCAACGCGAGCGTGCCGTTGCCGACCAGGTCGACGGCGGTCGTGTAGCCCGCCACGAGCAGCAGGAACGCCAGCGACGCCAGTTCGCTGTCGGTCAGCGCCGCCTCGCCGGTCGCGCGGGCCAGCCCGCCGATCAGGTCGTCGTCGCCGGAGGTCCGCTTGTGCACGACCAGGTCGCGCAGGTAGCCGGAGGTCTCCTCGCGTGCCGAGGCCGCGTCGCCGTCGGCCAGGCCCGTGACGACGTCGGCCCAGTAGCGGAAGTTCTCCTGGTCGACGGCGGGGACGCCGAGCAGTTCCATGATCACGACGATCGGCAGCGGAGCCGCGAAGTCGGCGATCAGGTCGCAGCGTCCCGAGTCGGCGAAGGAGTCGGCGAGCGTTGCCGCGAGCTGCTCGACCCGCGGGCGCAGGGCGGCGATCCGGCGCGGCGTGAGCACGTTCGACACCGCGCGTCGCAGGCGCGTGTGGTCGGGGGCGTCGCTGTTCATCATGTGGTCGGACAGATCGCCGAACCACCACGACGCGAAGTGCGGGTGCCCACGCAGGGGTTCGGCGAGCGCGGAGCCGTGCGAGGACAGCAGCGGGTTGTCCAGCGCCGCGCGCACGTCGGGGTATCGGGTCACGAGCCACATCGGCACACCGAGGGTCTCGACCCGGTGCACGGGAGCTGACTCTCGCAGGCTTTTGAGCACCGAGTAGGGGTCGTCGGTGAAGCCCGGGCGCAACGCATCCAGATTTACCGCCATGTCGAAGGACACGGCTGGGAGAGCGTCTCGGTTCAACCGGACTGGCATTTTGGGCAGAAGTACACAAATCTGCCGTCGATCTCGTCCGATCGGACTCTTGTGCGGCACCGCAAACAAGGTTTGCCCGTGCGCTCGAAAACGTAGTGCTGCACGCGCAGGTCGCCCGTCGTGGACTGTTCCGGCCGCCACTGGTTCGCCTGCAGGAGCTTCCTGGACAACGCAACCGCACGTGAGGCGTCCACGGACGACACCGGAGCCGTCGGCAGAACGCGCAACAGGAAACAGACTTCCGCGCGGTAGAGATTGCCGACGCCGGCCATCACCCGCTGGTCCAACAATGCGATCCCGATAGGTCGCGAAGGATCCGCGGTCAACCGCCGAACGGCCTCAGCGGCGTCGAAGTCGTCCGCGAGAAGATCAGGACCGAGGTGCGAGATGAGTTCGTCCTCGCGCGCGGTGGGAACGAACTCCATGTCGTGCAGCGCGAATCCGATGGCCTGCCGGTCGTCCACCTCGAACACCGCACGGGCCTGGTGCGCGGGGCGGCGCCAGCGCTCACCCGGCCGGTAGAGGTGCCACGCGCCGTCCATCCGGAAGTGGCTGCGCAGGCTGTTGCCGTCGGAGAAGTGGGTGAACATGTGCTTGCCGTACGTGCGCACGCCGAGCACGTCCAGGCCGGCCAGATCGATCGTGGCCAGCCTGGGGTGACGCAACTCTCCCCTCAACAGCGTCTTCCCGGCGAGCGCGTCGTGCATGCGCTTACCCGCGAGGAAGACGGTGTCGCCCTCAGGCATCCACCGCTTCCTGGATCTCGTCGTCGTCGAAGTCGTGGTGCACGGCACGGCGCCGGCTGCGGGAGATGCGCTGGATGCGGGCGAGCAGCAGGTTGAACGCCAGCGCCACCTCGCGCGCGCCCGGCGTGCCCCACTCGTGGATCGGCATGCACGCGCCCTGGGCCTGCTGCACCGCCAGCCTGTCCGGCAGCGCCACCGGCATCACCAGCGGGCCGAAGATGTCGCGCAGCTCCTCGATGCGGAACTGGTGCTCGTGCGAGCGCGGCCGCACCCGGTTCACCACGACGCCCAGCGGCTGCAGGTCGGCGTTGTTCTGCTCCCGCTCGTTCTGCACCGCCTCGAACGCCCGCTGAACGCCCGCCACGGCGAACATCGTCGGCTCGGTGACCAGCAGCGCCCGGTCGGCCGCCACCAGCGCGGAGCGGGTCAGCTGGCCCAGCGAGGGCGGGCAGTCGAGCAGCACGAGGTGGTACGGGAACTCGTCGTACATGTCCCGCAACGTGCGCAACGCGTCTTTCAGGCGGTGCAGCCGCGACTCGTTCGGATCCGGGTGGTTGAGCAGCTCCGCGTCCTCGGACCCGGACAGCACGTCGATGCCGTCACCCCACCGGCTCGGACGGATCGCCTGTTCCAGGTTCTCCTCCGACGGGTCCTGGAGGACGTCGTAGATGCTCGCCTTGGACTCCTCTGGCTCCAGCGTCGACGTCGCGTTGCACTGCGGATCGAGATCGATCACAAGCGTGCGGACGCCACGACGGAGCGCGGCCGAGGCGAGGCCGAGCACCACCGTCGTCTTGCCGACGCCTCCCTTGAGGCTGAGCACGGACACCGTATGCACAGACCTACTCTAGGGTCTCCTACTCTGTGTGCCATGCGACCGGACGCCGTACAACGGGTGCTCGACGCCGAATTGGCCGCCGCGCGTGAGCGCAGGGGCGGTGAACCGCCGCGTGTGCTCGACGTCGGCGGCGGCAGCGGCGTCTGGGCCGTGCCCCTGGCCGCGGCGGGATGCGCGGTCACGGTCGTGGAACCCTCGCCTAACGCGCTGGCCACGCTGCACACCCGTGCGCGCGAGGCCGGTGTGACGATCGACGCAGTTCAGGGCGACACGGACTCGTTGGGTGTTCCCGCGGGTGAGGCAGATCTCGTGCTGGCGCACGGCGTGCTCGAGGTGGTGGACGACGCACCGGCGGCGCTGGCCGCGCTGGCCGCCGCCGTGACGCCGGGTGGTGCGGTGTCGGTGCTGGTCGCGAACAGGTTCGCGGCGGTCCTGCACCGTGCGATCGCGGGCCGGATCGTGGACGCGCGCAGGCTGCTGGACGACGACGCCGGTGAGCTCGCGGGCACGCGCGACCCGCTGCAGCGCAGATTCGACGTCGCCGGACTGGAAAAACTCGTCATCGAATCCGGTCTGGCTGTCGAGATCCTGCAAGGTCACGGCGTAGTTTCAGACCTGGTGCCCGGTGTGGTGCTCGATGCCAATCCGGGTGCCGCGGACGCGCTCGCCGAGCTGGAACTGGCCGCTGCCACGCGGTCTCCGCTGCGCGATGTCGCCGCCCGCCTGCACGTGCTGGCCCGCCGTACCGCCTGACAGCGTTTGCAATCGAGACTTCATGGTCCCGATGAGTGGTCCCAAACGGCTTGGCGGCGAAAGATGATGTCTCCGCTGCCTAAGTAGGGACCGACACGATGGAAAGTTCCGACCTGCTGGCCTCCATGGTCAACGAGGCCGTCGCGGGTGACCGGCATGCCGTCGAACGGCTGCTGGCGTCCGTGCGGCCGCTCGTGGCGCGGTACTGCCGTGCGCGCGTTGGCCGCCATGAACGCGCATACGCGTCCGCGGACGACGTGGCGCAGGAGGTCTGCCTGGCGGTGCTGACGGCGTTGCCCACCTATCGCGAGCAGGGCCGGCCGTTCCTCGCGTTCGTCTACGGCATCGCCGCGCACAAGGTCGCGGACGCGCACCGGGTGTCGGCGCGCAACCGCTCCGAACCGGTCGCCGAGGTGCCGGACGGGCCGTCGACGGCCATCGACCCGGAGGAGAACGCGCTGCTCGGGTCCCTCTCGGTGCGGCTCGGCCAGTTGCTGCGCGTGCTGCCGGACAAGCAGCGCGAGATCCTGCTGTTGCGGGTCGTCGGCGGGCTGACGGCCGAGGAGACGGCCGAGGCGACCGGCTCGACGCCGGGTGCCGTCCGGGTCGCCCAGCACCGCGCCCTGGTCAAGCTGAGGTCGTCCGTGGGGGTCGAGGAGCTGATTTGACGCGCGCCTTCTACGACGGGCTGGCCGGGACGTACGACCTGATGTTCCCGGACTGGGACGCGTCGATGGCCCGGCAGGCGTCGCAGCTCGCGGAGTTCGTCCCGGAGGGTGCGCGCGTCCTGGACTGCGCGTGCGGTATCGGCACGCAGGCGATCGGCCTGGCGCTGCGCGGGTACGAGGTCGTCGGCTCGGATCTGAGCCCCAAGGCGGCTTCTCGGGCCGTCGCGGAGGCGTCGGCGCGTGGTGTCACGTTGCCCGTGTTCGCCGCGGACATGCGTTCGCTGCCGTTCGCTGCGGATTCGTTCGACGTCGTGCTCGCCGCGGACAACGCGCTGCCTCACCTGTTGACCCCGGAAGACATCCTGGCGGCCTTGCGGGAGATGCGGCGCGTGCTCCGGCCCGGTGGCCGGCTGATCATCTCGACGCGCGACTACGACGCGATCCGCCGCGACCGGCCGACCTCGACGCCGCCGTCGGTCGGTCCTGGCCGTGTCGTGTGGTTCCAGCTGTGGAATTGGGACGGTGACCGGTACGAGCTGGAGATGTTCCGGCTGACCGAGGACGTCCCCTGGCGCGTCGTGGTGAGCAAGGCACGGTATTGGGCGATTACCCGTCATGAGATCACCGAGTTGGCGGAACGCGCGGGTTTCGATTACGTGCAGTGGTTGCTCCACGCCTACTGCCAACCGCTGATGGTTGCGCCAAATGGGTGACGTTTGGGGTTCATTCCTACTTTCCGCATAAGGAGTGACGCGTCGCACGTCTCCACTCCGAGACGAAGACGAGGGGGCACTTCGAATGGAGAGTTCGGCACTGTCCGCGGAACTGGTCAACTTGGCCGTGCACGGCGATCCCAGGGCCATTGACCAGCTACTTCGCTACCTGCGACCGCTGGTGGTGAAGTACTGCCGCGCGCGTGTCGGACGCTCGGCGACGACCGCGGACGACGTCGCTCAGGACGTCTGCCTGGCGGTGCTGACAGCGCTGCCGAAGTACCGCGAGCAGGGCCGGCCGTTCCTCGCATTCGTCTACGGCATCGCCGCGCACAAGGTCGCCGACGCGCATCGGGCGCTCGCTCGTAACCGTGCGGAGCCGATGGCCGACGTGCCGGACCAGCCCGCGCGCAGTGGCGGGCCCGAGGAGTACGTCCTCCAGGACGAGCTGAACGGGACGCTCGGCCGGCTGCTGCACGTCCTCCCCGACAAGCAGCGCGAGATCCTCGTGCTGCGGGTCGTGGTGGGTCTCTCGGCCGAGGAGACAGCGGAAGCCGTGGGCTCGACGCCGGGTGCGGTGCGTGTTGCCCAGCACCGTGCGCTGGGAAGGCTTCGCAAGGAAATCACCGCTCTGAGCGTCCCGATCGGGTGACATTCGTTTGCATTTGTGACCAGTAGTGCGGAGTGCGTGGGGTGGACGCACCCAAACGACATACCTAGAGGGCAGGAAGACGCCGACTTAGGGGCCAGGGGGCATGGAAAGTTCGGACTCAGCGCACGCCGCGGAACGGCTGCGCACGGACGGGGTGCTGGTGCAGCACTTCCGCGAGTCGGGGCTATCCGGGCCTCGCTGGAACGAGTTCCACCGTCAGCTTCTCGGACGAGGTCTCGACGTCGTTACGAAGCTCGTCCGCTCGGGTGCGATGTTCACCCGGTGCGGGCAGCAGGGCCGCTACCTGCACCGCCAGGACATCCCGCCGCAGGAAGCCGAGGAACTGGCCAGCGACGCGGTGTACGACGGGTACGTCTACTTCCGCGACCGCGGGTTGCTCGGCAGGGAGTGGGCGGTCGAACGCGGCCAGCCGTTGAACGAGTACTTCGTCAACGCCTGCGTCCTCGCGTTCCCGAACGTCTACCGGCGCTGGCAGACGCGGGCGAACGGCTGGCAGGACGTGCGGCTGGTGGACTCGTGGGCGTCGCTCGAGAACGTCGCGACCGAGGGGACTCCCGAGGACGCGGTCGTCGAGCAGCAGGCCGCCAACACCGCGTTCGCCGCGTTGAGCGAGGACAGCAGGCGGTTGCTCTTCCTCCACGACCAGGGCTACTCGCACGCGGAGATCGGTGAGCTCTTGCGGCTCACCGCGCGGGCGGTCGAAGGACGGATCCGGCGTGCACGCCTTTCGGTGCGCCGGCTTCCAGAAGAGGAACGGTGATCTGCGTGGAGTTCACACCCGGCCTGCACCGCAAGGTGCCCTCGGAGGCTGTTCAGCACTCCTCGGTCGGTGGCCCGGTCACGGCTTCGAGGGGGACACTCGACGCGTTGGTGGACCGGACCGCTGGTGGTGACAAGGAGCCGGTCGACCCACCTGCGCCCTCCTACTACTCAAGCCGTCCCGAAGCCGCCGACGATCACGTCGCGCGCGCGGTGGCCGGTGATCGAAGGGCCATCGAACGGTTGCTCGGCACCATCAGGCCGTTGGTCGTCCGGTACTGCCGTGCGCGCGTTGGCACGTTCGCGTCGGCGGACGACGTCGCGCAGGAGGTCTGCCTGGCCGTGCTCACCGCGTTGCCGTCGTACCGCGACCAGGGGCGGCCGTTCCTCGCGTTCGTCTACGGGATCGCGGCGCACAAGGTCGCCGACTCGTTCCGCAGCTTCTCGCGCAACCGCTCGGAGGCGGTGCCCGAGCTGCCGGAGTCGATGGACACCGCCGCCGGGCCCGAGCAGCGGGCCATGCAGGGGGAACTCTCCGACCAGATGGCGACTCTTCTGCGCGTACTGCCGGAGAAGCAGCGCGAGATCGTGGTGCTGCGCGTGATGGTCGGGTTGTCGGCGGAGGAGACGGCCGAGGCCGTGGGGTCGACACCCGGCGCGGTGCGGGTGGCCCAGCACCGGGCGTTGACGAGGCTGCGCAAGGAGCTCAATAACGCCAGCGAGTGATGTTGGCGATCCCCTGGGGGCTGGCGTCCTTGTAGCGCTCCATCTCGCCGCGCCGGACGTCGGCGATCGTGCCGGCGAGCTCCTTGCCGAACGCCTCGGTGAGCACGACGTCCTTCTCGAACTCGTCCACGGCCTCCCTGAGCGACGACGGCAGGCGCGGGACGCCGTCGAGCAGCGCCGGGTCGACGGCGAGGCCCTCCGGGAGGCTCGCCCCGGTCGCGATCCCGTCCAGGCCTGCCGCGATCACACCCGCGACGGCCAGGTACGGGTTCGCGGTGAGGTCGAAGCACTTGACCTCCAGGTTGTCCCGGATCAGGCGCAGGGCCGTCTCGCGGTTCTCCTCGCCCCACGCCGCGAACGGCGCCGCCCACGTGTGCGGTACGAGCCTGAGGTAGCTCGCGAGAGAGGGACACCCGACCGCGCACAACGCACGGATGTGGTTGAGCACGCCCGCGCTGAACTGCTTCGCCTCGTCCTGGAACCCGTCGAAGAGGTTCGTGCCGTCGCGCCAGAGGCTGAGGTGCAGGTGGCCGCCGTTGCCGACGCCGCCGTTGACCACCTTGGGGGAAAAGGACGGGCGCATGCCGTGCCGGATCGTGACGGCGCGGACGGTCTCCTTGACGAGCACCGCGGTGTCCGCCGCCGCGACCGGGTTCTCCGGCGCGGTGGAGACCTCGAACTGGCCTGCGGCGTACTCGGGGTGGAACTGGAGGACCTCGACGTCCTGCTGGTCCAGCGCGTTGAGCAGGTCGACGCAGTAGTCCGACAGCTCGACCTGGCGCGCGTGGCCGTACGCGGACCCGCTCGTCGCGGGGACCCAGTCGTCGGTGCCGGGCTTGCCGACGCACCACTCGATCTCGAAGCCCGCCTGCGCCGTGAGACCGCGCTCGGCGAGGTTGTGGACGGCCTTGCGCGCCTGGAGGCGCTGGTCCATCGGGTACGGGACGCCGTTCTGGAAGTGGCGGTCTGCGGGCGCCCACGCCCAGCCCGGCTGGCCCGCGAGCACGGTGAGGCGGTCGAGGTCGGGGTGCAGCCGCAGGTCGCCGACCGGTCCGCCGGCGAACCGGCCCTGGATGATCCAGTCGTCGAAGAGGAACACGTCGAACACCGGTGACGCCCCCACACCGTGCGCCGCCGCGTGGGCGAGCCTGCGCAGGGGCACGGACTTCGTGCGCGTGATACCGCTGTTGTCGACCCAGGTGAGCGCCACCACGCTCACGTTCCTGGCGTTGAGGCCGTCGAAGAGTTCCGTCGCCCGGTCGAACCGCTGGTCCCGTTCCGCAGAGTCCACGATCCTAAGGTTATGGGCATCTTGCCGTTCGTCGCCGAACTCGGGCTGATCGACCACCATTGCCACGGTGTGTTGCGCACGGACAGCACACGCGCCGAGTTCGAGTCGTTGTTGTTGGAGGCCGACGGCGCCTCCGAACTGAGCGGATCGTTCTTCGACTCGGCGGTCGGGTTCGCGGTGCGGCGGTGGTGCGCGCCGTTGCTGGACCTTCCCCGGCACGCCTCGCCGGAGGAGTACCTCGAACGGAGGAACTCCCTGCACATCACCGAGGTGTCGCGGACGTTCCTGATGGCGTCCGGGATCCACACGCTCCTGGTGGACGGCGGGTTCCAGCCGGAGCGGCTGTTGTCGGGCGCCGAACTGGCGTCGCTGCCGGGTGCCGACGCGCACGAGATCGTGCGGCTGGAGGTGCTGGCCGAGTCGGTGCGGCCTTCCGCGTCGCCCTCGTCGTTCCTGGCGGAGGTGCGGTCGCGGCTCGCGTCCACTTCCGCTGTCGGGGCGAAATCCGTTGCGGCGTACCGGGTGGGGCTCGCGCTGCCGGGGGCGCGGCCGGCTGACGCCGATGTCGTCGCCGCGGTGTCGGCGTGGGAGTCCGGCCGGTTGGCGGACCCGGTGGTGATCACCTGGCTGGCCTGGGAGGCGTTGGACGCGGGACTGCCGTTGCAGTTCCACGTGGGGTACGGCGACTCGGACATCGACCTGCACCGCTGCGATCCGTCGTTGCTGACGCCGTTCCTGCGCGCCACCGCGGGACTGGGCGTGCCCGTGCTGCTGTTGCACAACTACCCGTTCCACCGGCAGGCCGGGTATCTCGCGCAGGTGTTCCCGCACGTGTTCTGCGACCTCGGGCTGGCGACGCACGGGCTGGGTCACCAGGCGTCGCGCGTGTTCGCCGAGGCGCTGGAGATCGTGCCGTACGGGAAGTTCCTGTTCTCGTCCGACGCGTTCGGCCTGCCCGAGTTGTACTACCTCGGCGCGTTGCTGTTCCGTCAGGCGTTGTCGGACTTCCTGGCCGATGGGTTGCGACGCGATGCGTTTCTCGAAGAGGACGCCCACCGCATCGCACGGCTCATCGCGTCGGAGAACGCGGCACGTGTGTACAAACTGTAGAATTCCGATCGA
>JASLAV010000610.1 GCA_030146905.1 Lentzea sp.
TTGGCGATCGAGGCCAGGCTTCCCGGCACGACCACCGGCTCGCCGCGCACGCCCTGCTCGGCACCGTAGAGCTGGTACTCGGTGTACATCGCGCCGGCGAACACGCCGATGTCCCCGGCGTCCTCACCGACCACGGCCCTCGCCGCGTCCCGCAACGAGTCCCTCGTGTGGCCCGCGTCCTGCAGCGTCTCGTAGGCCGCCTGCAGGAACAGCCGCTCCTGCGGGTCCATCGTGGACGCCGCTCCCGGCGAGATGCCGAAGAACAGGGGGTCGAACTCGTCCACTCCGTCGAGGAAGCCACCCCACTTCGCGTAGGTGCGTCCCGGCACACCGCGGCGCGGGTCGAAGTAGCGGTCGTGGTCCCAGCGGCCCGCCGGGATCTCCGTGACGCTGTCCACCCCGTCGAGCAGGTTGGCCCAGAACTCGTCGAGGTTCCGCGCTCCCGGGAAGCGGCCGGAGATCCCGATCACGGCGATCGGCATCTCCTCGTCCGTCCGAGCGGGTACCGGCGGCACGGCGACCGGCTGGGGAACCGGAGCGGCCACCGGCGCGCTCACGACCTCCTGTTCGGCGGCGGGCAGGCCCACGAGCGCCGCAAGCGCTTCCGGCTGGGTCTTCACGAAGTGCGCGGCCAGCCCGTCGATCGTGCGCACCTCGAAGAACAGCGTGCTGCCGACGTCGTCGAGCCCGCGGCGCACCGCTTCGGTGAGCTGGACGACGAGGATCGAGTCGATGCCGTAGCGGTCGAAGCTCACGTCGGCGCGCACCGAGGAGACGGGCAGCTGCAACACGTCCGCCACGAGTGCGCGGAAGTGGTCGCGTGCCCGCTCCATCAACTCGTCCTCGCGGCCGGCGGCCGGGGTCGTGGGCGTTTCGGGCTCGGCGTGTTCCTGGACGGCGGCGGGCGGGGAGACCGGCTCGCTGTCCGGTCCGGCCTCGAAAGCCGCCCCGCCCACGGGAACCGGCTGCCGGAAGACACCGTCGGCGCAGGCCACGAACACCTGCTGCCCGAGGTCGTCCGCGCCTTCCGCCGCCACGAACGCGGATCGGAAACCGGTCTCGCCGAGCGCGCGCAGCCAGTTCGACGGCGTGAGCCCAGGAGAGCCGGGAATCCGCAGCGCCGGGTCGTCGTAGCGCCACCAGCCCTCCAGCAGGCCGAAGGTGAGGTGGCTGAAGTAGACGTTGTCGCTCAGCTCGTTGAGCAGCAGCACGCCGTTCGCGCGCATCGCCGCCTTGGTGTTGGTGAGGGTCGAACGGATGTTGCGAGTCGCGTGCAGCACGTTGGTCGCCACCACGACGTCGAACCCGCCCACGTCGAACGACTGCTCCGCCAAGGGCTTCTCGACGTTGAGGATCCGGGTGTCCAGGTACGGCGCGATGTCGCCGAACGAACGGCGGGCGTGCAGCAGGAACGCCTTGGAGAGGTCGGTGTAGCAATAGGTCTCGATGTTGTCGCGCCACGGTGCGAGGCGGTTGAACACCACCCTGCTCGTGCCGCCGGTGCCCGCGCCGATCTCCAGCAGCCGCAGCCGCACGTCCGGGTCCTCCGCCACCCGCGCCCGCACGTGTTCGACGAGCGTGTCCGCGAGGACGTCGTTGAAGTAGTCGGCGACCGGGTTGTTGCGGTAGACCGCCTCCACGAGTTCGAGGGAGGACTTGGGGAACATGACGTCGGTGGCGGGACGGCGTCCGGTCAGGATGTCGTTCAGCGCCCGCAACGTGGTGTCGACGAGCACCGCCTGCGGCCGCTTGCCCTCGTTGTCCAGCCACGGCGCGCGGTCGGCGTCCCAGCGGCGCCAGGCGGCGTCGAGGTCCACCGGTCGCGAGTCGACCGCGGTGTAGCGGCCGTCACCGGACTCGCTCAGCAGCCCTTCGCGCACGAACACGTCCAGCGTGTGCGCGAGCCAGCGGCGGTAGAGGGCGACGATCCCACCGGCCGCCATCCACTCGTCGACCGTGCCCGCCCTGCCGGGGCCGAACAGGCCGAGGTCGCGCAGCAACGCCCAGGTGATCCGGACGAGCGCCGGTTCCATGGACCGGCCGTGCCCGTCCGCGGCGACGCGCACGCGTTCGATGGCTGCCTGCCGGTCCGGCCGTGCCGCGAGCAGCGCCGCGGCCGGTGAGTCGTTCGTGTGCGGCAGTGCCGTGATCGTGCTGCGCTCGTAGAACTTCGCGATGCTGCGGGAGTCCGCGGCCTTCAGCAGGGCGAGGCGGTGGTGGGGGGAGGTGAGCAGGAAGTCGACGGCGGCCATGCCCTCGTCCGGCTCGATCGAGCCGAGTCCCAGCCGGGCCATCCTGCGCCGGTAGCCGTCCTCGGCCACGACGCCGACGTTGCCCCAGTAGCCCCAGTTCATCACCTTGACCGGACAGCCGAGGCGATCCGCGAGCCCGTCGGCGAAGGCGTCGGCGAACGTGCAGCCCGCGGCGTAGTTGGCCTGGCCGGCGGCGGTGAAGAACACCTGCATGGACGAGAAGAAGACGACGAACTCCAGCGGCTGGTCCGCGAAGACCTCCGCCAGTGCGACGGTCACGCCGGCCTTGGCGGCGTAGGTCGTCCGCAGCAGGTCCTCGTCCATCCGTGCCACGCTCCGGTCGCCCAGCACGATGGCGGTGTGCAGGACGCCGTGCACCGGCCCGTACCGCCGCACGACCTCGGCGCACGCACGCCGCAGGTCGTCCACGTCGGACGCGTCGCACGACAGGTAGTCGGGGCGCGGGCCGATCGCGGCGAGCCGGTCCTGCTTCGCCCTGATGTCCGCGTCGAGGGGACGGCGGCCCAGCCAGACGACCTGCGTGCCGTGCCGGCGCAGCAGGTGCTCGGTCCACACCTCGCCGATGCCACCCGCGCCACCGATGGCGACGACCACGCCGCCGGGTGCGCGCGGCGCGGCGACCGGCCCGTCGGCGGCCACCTCGACCAGGCGCGGCAGGACCCACTCACCGTGGCGGAGGGCGGCGACCCCGCCTCGTGCCTGCGCGGGCGGGTTGAGCACGGCGTCGACGGGCACGTCCGACCCCGCGGCGATGTCGACGACCCTGACCTGCCAGTGCGGGTACTCCTTCGCCACCGACCCCATCAGGCCGTGCACTCCCGCGTGGGTGGCGTCCACGGTCTCGTCCGCGCTCACCCGGCAGGCCTGCCGGGTGACGGCGGTGAACCCGATCTCGCGGCCGTCAGCGCCCTGGGCGAGCAATGCCTTGACCCAGCGGAAGACGGTGAACGTCCCGTCCTGCCCTCCGCGCTCGGGAGCGAGCCAGACCACGTGGTCCGCACCGGCGGGAAGGCTCTCGTGGTCCTCCGCTCCGAGGACGGTGGCGCCGGGAAACCGGGCCAGGAACGCCGCGCGCTCGGTTTCCCCGCCACCGGCGAGCACCAGGCGGCCGCCGATGGCGGGATCGAACTCGATCCCGTCCGCAACCGCGTCCCACACCGGAGCGAGCAGCGCCGTGCGCAGGTCCGGCTCCTCGGTGACGTGCCGGAAGGCCAGACCCCGCATGCGCACGGCGACATGACCGGCTTCGTCGCAGACGTCGATGTCCACAGTGGACGAATGCGCACCACCGCCGGTGTGCCGCAGGTGGGCCCACATCGTGCCGGAGACCGGCCTGAGGAGGTCGACCCGGTCGACGGCGAAGGGCAGGGCGGGCCGTCCGCCGCGTTCGGCGAGCTCACCGGACTCACCGCCGAACAGGCCGACGACCGCCTGGACGGCGCTGTCGAGCACGGCCGGGTGCACGGCCAGGTCGTCGTCCTGCGCGCCAGCGGGCACGACGAGCTTCGCGAGCACCTCGCCGTCGCCGATCGCCAGGCCGTCGAGTGCCCGCAGGCGGGGCCCGTGGGCGATGCCGACCGCGTCGAGCGCGGCGTAGCACTGCCGCGCGGTCAGGGTCCGGGTGGCACACCGCGCCCGCACGGCGTCCAGCGCCACGGTCTCGGCGGGTCCTGGCAGGGCATAACGCCCGTGCGCGTGCACCTCGGCCTCATCCCGGCAGACGCGGAAGCCGTCCCCGTCGCGCTCCACCGTCAGGTCCGCACCCTCAGGCCCGACCGGGAACGGCTTGGCCCACACGAGGTCGCGCAGCCCCACTGCCTCGAACGCGCCGCTGGTGGTCGCACGGCGCGCGTACTCCAGTGACAGCACCGCCGGCAGCACGGCGCGACCGTTGACGTGGTGGTCGGCGAGGAAGAACTCCTGCCCGGTGAGCCGGGCGTGGTGGGCGGAGGCGCGACGCGCGGGCCAGTAGCGCTGCCGCTGGTACGGGTAGGTCGGCAAGGGCACGATCCTGCGTGCCGCGGCCGGGAACGCGGCCTCGACGCCCGCGATGTTCTCGCGCACGAACGCCGCTGCGAGCGCGGCGGCCGTGCCGGGAAGACCGCCCGCTCGTGGCGCGGCGTCGACGGTGACCTCGCCGGTGTGCGCATCGGCCGCCGTTCCGGAGAGCCAGGCCCGCAGGCGCCGGGCGGCCCCGGCCGTGTCCGCCGCGACGACGGCGAGGCGGTGGGGCAGGGCTGCGCGGCCGGCAGCGAGGCTGTACGCGACCTCCGCCGCGGACAGGCCCGGTTCGCGCTCCAGGTGCGCGGCCAGCCGTCCGGCCGCCACGCGCAGCGCCTCCGGTGATGCGGCGGACAGCAGGAACGCCTGCTCGCCCGGTACTTCCGCCGCCGGTCGCCGCCGGTACTCCTCCAGCACGACGTGGGCGTTGGTCCCGCTCGCGCCGAAGGAGCTCACGGCCGCGCGGCGCGGGCCCAGCTCGGGCTCCGGCCACGCGACGGTCTCCGTCGGCACGGTGAAAGCGCTGCCCTGGAGAGGAATCCGCGCGTTGGCACCGGTGAAGTGCAGCGTGGCCGGGATCTTGTGGTGCCGCAGGGCCAGGACGGCTTTCAGGACACCGGCGACACCGGCGGCGAACTGGGTGTGCCCGAGGTTCGACTTGATGGACCCGAGCGCGACGCTGCCCGGCCGCGCGCCGGCGAAGACCTTCGACAGCGCGCGGAACTCGATCGGGTCACCCAGCTGCGTACCGGTGCCGTGCGCCTCCACGAACTGGACACCGCCGACACCCAGATCGCCGTGCACCTCGCGCAGCAACCGTTCCTGGGACAGCGCGCTCGGCGCGGTGATGCCGTTGGTGGTGCCGTCCTGGTTGACTCCGGAAGCGCGCACGACGGCGTGGATGTGGTCGCCGTCCCGTTCGGCGTCGGAGAGCCGCTTGAGGACGACCGCGCCCGCACCCTCGCCGGGCACGAACCCGTCGGCGCCGGCGTCGAAGCTGCGGCAGCGTCCCGACGCCGAGAGCATCCCGGCCGCCGTGGCGGACCGGT
>JASLAV010000642.1 GCA_030146905.1 Lentzea sp.
GGGCGCGGCGGTCCGGCCGCCGAGCAGCAACCTGCGCAGCTCCCTCTGCTCCTTGCGAACCGTGACCAGCGCGGTGCCGTCGAGCACGGGGAAGTGCCGGACGCGCACCGGGAACTTCGTGTCGTGCAACGTGATGACGGCGGGCCGAAGGGAGATGACCGTGCCGGGAATGGTCGCCAGCACAGCCCCGACGAACGCGGACCGGTGCCCGAGCTCGTCGACGTTCACGAGCACCGACCCCTGCGCGTGCAACTTCTCCAGGCCGGCCTCGACGTCGCGAACATCGACCCATTGCCCCTGAGGCGACCGTTCGGTGGTCACCCGCACCTGCTTGTGGTTGACCTCGACGATGGTGTTCACGTTGCCGGTCACCGTCTCGATGGGATCCCCGATGAGCGAGCGCAGCAGAGCGGACGCGTCCGGTGCCTTGCCGCGGTTCGCCGGTCGTGCCAGATCCGCAGCCAGACGGTCGGCGTCGTCAGCGGCGTACCCCGGCACCCGCAACCTGAGCCGGATCTGCTTGGTGGCGTTGCCGTCCGGGTTTTTACCGATCTTTCCCTGTGCGCGACCCAGTTCCTTGCGCAACTTCTTGATGTCGGGCACTTCTGCCAGCACAACCGGCGACTCGACGATTGTGCGTTGCGCCTTGGGAAGATCCTTGACCAGGGCGGAGTCCACGACTCCGCTCTCCAGCACCGCGCCGCGCTCACGAAGCCGGCTGAGCAGCAGCTCCAGGGCGAGGTTGTACTGGTGGTTGCGGCCGTGCGGACTTCCACTGACCTTGCCGCCAGCGCTCTTCATGACCAACGCGAGGTGGTCGCCGTCCGCCTCGATCTCGAACTCCGCGTTGAGCACGGCACCGGCGTCGTCTGTTGCGCGCATGTCTTGGTCATCGGCGCCTGTTGCGACAGGGTTACCGCAAGCAGGCGTCAGCCGGGCGTGTCCAAGGACGATCTCCTTGCGATCCTGCGGTGTGCGCGAGACGGTTGCCAGGTGGCGCACTAGGACTACTGCGCGCCCGGCCGGGGTGGACTCGGCGCGGTGGCCGGCAGGTGACGTTGCCGGGTCTCGTGCTTCGGACTGGCCTGTCCTGGCGCTGGCTCTCGTACGATGAGGACGTGTTCGCCCTTCTGCGGTCGGTGTGGGATGAGCCCCGGCCGGTGCGTCCGGCGGCGCGGCTGTGGTGGGACTGGGCGCTTGTCGCCGTGCTCCTGCCGGTCGCGGTGCTCGAGGCGTTGCTGCGGCCGGACCTGAGCTCGCGGGCCGGCTCGCTGGTCCTGGCGGTGGGGCTGCTGCCGCTGTTGCTGCTGCGCCGGAGCAGGCCGCTGGTCGTGGTCGTTGTCGCGTTCGGCGTGAACGCGGTCACCT
The DNA here is from genome assembly GCA_030146905.1 of Lentzea sp. Next base: position 1,369 of record JASLAV010000642.1, read on the forward strand.
CGCTGGTGCTCGGGGGCGAGCCCGAGCTCACCGTGATGGTGTACATGGTGCTCTTCCCGTTCTCGCTGTTCCGGTGGGGTTCCGGGCGTGAAGCGGTGATCGGGCTGGCAGCCATGCTCGGCAAAGTCGGGCTGTCGGCGGCGCTCGGCTTCCTCAGCGCGGGGGAGGCGGTGGGCGGAAGCGCTGTTCTCGGGACGGCGTGCGCCCTCGGTGCCGCGATGCGATACCGGGCGCGAGCACGGGCACGGGAGCTCGACCAGGTCAAGCTGCTGGAACGGGAGCGGCTGGCACGGGACCTGCACGACACGGTGGCGCACCACGTGTCGGCGATGGCGATCCGCGCTCAGGCGGGATTGGCGACGGCGGCGTCGCGGCCGGAGGCGGCGATCGAGGCGCTCGGCCTGATCGAGTCGGAGGCGTCTCGTGCGCTCACCGAGATGCGCACGATGGTGCGAGCCCTGCGCCACGACGAGCCCGCGGACGTGGCACCCAGCCCTGGCGTCGCCGACGTCGAACGGCTCGCGAGCTCCGGCCGGCCCGGACCCGAGGTCGACGTGCGGATCGACGGGGCCGTCGACGACCTGCCGAAATCGGTGGGGACCGCGATCTACCGCCTCACCCAGGAATCGGTCACCAACGCCCGGCGGCACGCCCGGCACGCCACCCGCATCGAGGTGCGGATCACCGTCGGCGACTCGTCCGTCCGCCTCCGGGTGAGCGACGACGGCGACACCGGCAACCTCCGCGGCACCTCGGCGCAGGGGCACGGGCTGATCGGCATGACGGAACGCGCCAGCCTGCTCGGCGGCAGTTGCGAGGCGGGCCCGAACTCCGGCCGCGGCTGGACCGTGACCGCAGTGCTGCCGCTCACCGGGTCGGCCGCATGAGCGTCCGTGTCATCGTCGCCGACGACCAGGAGATCGTCCGCACAGGACTCTCGATGATCCTCGACGCCCAGCCGGACGTCGAGGTGGTCGGCCAGGCACCGGACGGGACGCAGGCCGTGGAACTGGCCCGCCGGCTGCGGCCGGACGTGTGCCTCTTCGACATCCGCATGCCCGGAACCGACGGCATCGAGGCCACTCGCCTGCTCGCCGGACCCGGCGTCGCCGACCCGCTTGCCGTCGTCGTGATCACCACGTTCGACCTCGACGAGTACGTCTACGCCGCCCTGCGCGCGGGCGCGAGGGGTTTCCTGCTCAAGGACGCCGGCACGGCCCTGCTCGCTCAAGCCGTCCACGCCGCAGCCTCCGGCGATGCCCTGATCGCCCCCAGCGTCACCGCTAGGTTGATCGAGGCCTTCGCGGACACCGGGCCTGCCGGCCGCGCCGGGCAGCCGATCGATCCGCTCACCGAACGGGAGGAGCAGGTCCTCGCCGCCGTCGCGGGCGGGCGCACCAACAGCGAGATCGCCAAGGACCTCCACATCGCGCTCAGCACCGTCAAGAGCCACATCGCCAGCCTGATGGCCAAGATCGGTGCCAGGAACCGGGTCGAGATCGCGATCTGGGCCTACGAGACCAAGCGCGTCCGGAGCGGACTCCGGCGCCAGTAGCCGAAAGTACGACGAGTGCGTCGGACCATCGGCCAGGACGATCGCGGCCCAAGTGCCGATGAGGTGACACCGCCGCACGGGCCACGATCTGGTGCATGACCTCCTCCGCCAAGCTGGACAAGCTCATCCCGGCCGCGATCATCCTGTTCAGCGTCGTCCCGGTGCTCGGTGGCGCCCTCCGCTTGGCCGAGCTGAGCGGTGGCGCGGAGATCACACCGGACAACGCGCGGTTCTTCGCCTCGCCCGTGCCCGTGGTGCTGCACGCCGTCACCGTCAGCGTGTACTCCGTCCTCGGTGCCTTCCAGTTCGCTCCCGGCTTCCGCCGCCGCAGACGGGGATGGCACCGGGCGGCAGGAAGACTTCTGGTCCTTTGTGGACTTCTCGGCGCGCTGTCAGGTCTGTGGATGACCGTGTTCTACCCCAAACCCGATGATGTGGGCCCTCTGCTGACCGGCATCCGGCTGGTGTTCGGAACGGCGTGGGCGCTGTTCATCGTCCTCGGGTTCGCCGCCATCCGCCGCAGGGACGTCGCAGGGCACCGCGCCTGGATGATCCGGGGCTTCGCGATCGGGCTCGGCGCCGGCACCCAGGCGGTGACGCTGACGGCGTGGCTCGTGGCAGTCGGCGAGCCCGGCCTGCTCAGCAACGCGGTGCTGATGCTCGCCGCCTGGATCGTCAACCTCGCCGTCGCGGAGTGGATCATCCGCCGCGCGGCGTCGCCGACTCGTCCGGCGCGCGCCGGACTCGCGCTCGAGGAGACCCGATGAAGGCAGTCGTCCAGGACCGGTACGGATCGCCGGACGTGCTGGAGTTCCGCGACGTGGAGCCGCCTGCGGCCTCCGGCAACGAGGTGCTCGTGCGGGTGCACGCGGCCTCGGTCAACGCGTACGACTGGCACATGATGCGCGGAGACCCCTACCTGGCCAGGCTCACCGGGATCGGAGTCACCACTCCCAGGATGAAGATCCGCGGTCGCGACTTCGCGGGCAGAGTGGAGGCGGTGGGCAGGGATGTGCGGCGCTTCCGGCCCGGCGACGAGGTGTACGGCGACCTCGGCACCGCCGACGGAGCGTTCGCCGAGTACGTGTGCGTGTCCGAGGACCTCGTGGAGGCCAAGCCCGCCACCCTGACGTTCGAGCAGGCCGCCGCGGTACCGCTGGCTGGGCACACCGCGTTGAAGGGACTGCGAGACGTCGGAAACCTCCAGCCGGGACAGCACGTCCTGGTCAACGGGGCGTCCGGAGGCGTGGGCACGTTCGCCGTGCAGATAGCGAAGTCCTTGGGTGCCACCGTGACCGGCGTGTGCAGCATGAGGAACGTCGAGCTGGTGGCGTCGCTCGGCGCGGACCACGTCATCGACTACACCGCGGAAGACTTCACCAAGAACGGCACGCGCTACGACCTCGTCCTCGACCTGGTCGGCAACCACTCACTGACCGGGTTGCGGCGTGCGCTCAAGCCAGGTGGAACGATCGTGCTGTCCGGCGGGGGAGTGTTCAGCGGCAGCAGCCTCGTCGGCCCCATGCGGCTGATGATCAGGGCGAAGCTGCTGGCCCCGTTCGTCCGCGACCGGCTGCTGGTGCTCACCACGACACTCGACCGGGAGATCCTCACGGCGCTGCGGCACCTCGCCGAGTCGGGAGGCTTCACGCCGGTCATCGACCGCGCCTACTCGCTGGACGAGGTGCCCGATGCCATCCGCTACGTCGAGACCGAACACGCTCGCGCGAAGGTCGTCATCACCGTGTGATGGGGAACCCTCACCAGAAGAGCCCTGGGCACGCCACCGCCTGCCGCCGCGTGTGCTGGCCCATTGACGGCCCACAACGCCGAAAGGTCGGATGCTCGATGCGAGCATCCGCCCTTTCGGGTGAAGCATGAAACTGGTGTCCGAGGGGGGACTTGAACCCCCACCCCCTTTCGGGGACTAGCACCTCAAGCTAGCGCGTCTGCCATTCCGCCACCCAGACTGATGCGACCAGGATACAGGCCGTCCGAGAGGCCCCGAACGCGGGGTTACGATCGGCCGGTGAAGGTCATCGTCGAGGCGGACGGCGGGTCGCGGGGCAACCCCGGACCTGCTGGGTACGGCGCGGTAGTGCGCGACAAGCGGAGCGGCGAGACGCTGGCCGAACGCAAGGGGGCCCTCGGCGTCGCCACCAACAACGTCGCCGAGTACCAGGGCCTCATCGCCGGGCTCAGGGCCGCCAAGGAGCTCGGGGCCGAGGCGGTGGACGTCCGGATGGACTCCAAGCTCGTCGTCGAGCAGATGTCCGGGCGCTGGAAGATCAAGCACCCGTCCATGCAGCCGCTCGCCAAAGAAGCGCAGGAGATCGCGCGGGCGTTCCACCAAGTCTCGTATGAGTGGATCCCGCGGGAGCGCAACCGGCAGGCCGACCGGCTCGCCAACGAAGCCATGGACGGCGCACAGGAAAAGCAGAAGGAAAAGCAAGAGCCCCAGGAAAAGCCCGCAGCCGAAGGCGACAAGCAGCCGCACTGGAGCGGCGCCACGGGTGAGCCGACGCGGATGATCCTGCTGCGCCACGGGCAGACCAGGCTGTCCGTCGAACGCCGCTACTCCGGGCGGGGCGACCACCCGCTCACCGAGCTCGGGCTGGAGCAGGCGGAAAAGGCCGCCACCAGGCTGGCCGAACTGGACATCGCGGCGATCATCTCCTCACCGCTGCAACGAGCGGCCCAGACCGCCGGCAAGCTCGCGGAGAAGATCGGCGCCGAGGTCGTCACGCACCAGGGGCTCATCGAGACCGACTTCGGCGCGTGGGAGGGCCTGACGTTCGCCGAGGCCGCCCAGCAGGACCCGGAGGTCCACCGGCGGTGGCTGGGGGACACCAGCGTCAAGCCGCCGAGGGGCGAGAGCTTCGACGAGGTCAACGCCAGGGTCCGGAAGGCCCGCAGCGAGATCATCGCCAAGTACGGCGGCGGCACCGTCGTCGTCGTGAGCCACGTCACGCCGATCAAGACACTGCTCCGGCAGGCGCTGGACGTCGGGCCGCAGTTCCTGTTCCGGATGCACCTCGACCTGACGGGTGTGTCGATCGCCGAGTTCTACCCGGACGGGCACGCGTCGGTGAAGCTCGTCAACGACACCTCACACCTCAGCTGACCTTCCGCAGGCGCGGGGTCAGGGCGAGCACCAGGCGGTCGGTCGCTGCTTCCAGTGCGGCGGCCGCAGCGGCTGTGCCCACGTTCTGGTCCAGCACGAACTCGCCGCGCACCACCTGGTCCGCGCCCTTGGCCGCCAGCAGCGGGTGCAGGGCGTAGTCCATCGCCACCAGGAAGCCCTGGCTGCCGCCCGTCGCCAACGGCAGCACGGCGCGTCCGCGCAGGGCCTTCTTCGGCAGCAGGTCGAGCAACGCCTTCACCAGGCCGCTGTAGGCGGCGCGGTAGACGGGGGAGGCGACCACGATGCCGTCGGCCGTCAGGACGCTGCTCACGGCACCCGCGATCTCCGGGTCGCGCAGGTCTTCTGTCAGCAGCGACACCGTCGGCAGGGCGCGCACGTCCAGCAGCGTCACGTGGTGTCCCGCGGTTCGCAGCAGGCCGGCGACGTGTGACACGACCGCGCCTGTCGGTGCTGCCGGGGACGGTGCGCCGGAGATGATCAGCAGGTCGGACATGGGGCACTCCCTGAGGTCGCTGGTGCGGAGAAAGCGCTCAGCGGAGGCAACGCAGGCTTGCTGCCACGCGGCCGTGGTCGACGTGGCGACGTCGTGTCATACCCGTGGAGTCAACCAACGTCCGGACCGCTGGACAACCGGTCCCAGCGGCTGGGATATCCTCGGTGCGCGGATGAGTCGGCAGGGCGGCCGCGGCGGGTGACCGTCGAGGAAAGTCCGGACTCCACAGGGCAGGGTGGTTGTTAACGGCAACCAGGGGTGACCCTCGGGACAGTGCCACAGAGAACAGACCGCCTCGGCGCGAGCCGGGGTAAGGGTGAAACGGTGGTGTAAGAGACCACCAGCGCCCCAGGTGACTGGGGCGGCTAGGTAAACCCCACCCGGAGCAAGGCCAAAAGGGCACGAAAGTGCCTGCGTGAGCGTTCGAGGGCTGCCCGCCCGATGCTCACGGGTAGGCCGCTAGAGCCTGTCGGCGACGGCAGGCCCAGATGGATGGCCGCCGACTGGGACTCGTTCCCACGAACAGGATCCGGCTTACATGCCGGCTCATCCGCCTGTATGCATGGGGACATGCTCTCCCATCTGGAATGCGCCCGTTGCGGCCGCGAACACGACGCCAACGCCGTCCAGAACCTCTGCCACGAGTGCGCCTCGCCGCTGCTGGCCCGCTACGACCTCACGAAGGTCGGAAGGCCCACGGGCGAGAACAGCCTCTGGCGCTACCGCGACGTCCTGCCGGTCCGCGACCCCGACCCCGCGTTCAGCCTCGGCGAGGGCATGACGCCGCTCGTGCCGTTGAAGGCGCTGAGCAGGGCGCTGGACGCGAACGTCCTCATGAAGGACGAGTCGCTCATCCCGACCGGCTCGTTCAAGGCCCGCGGCGCCGCCGTCGGGGTGGCCAGGGCCAGGGAGCTGGGCATCGAGGGCATCAAGATGCCGACCAACGGCAACGCGGGCGCCGCCTGGGCCCTGTACGCGGCACGGGCGGGGCTCCGCAGCGTCATCGCCATGCCGGAGGACGCCCCGCTGATCACCCGCGAGGAGGTACAGGCGAGCGGCGCGGAGCTGCGGATCGTGCCCGGCACCATCGCCGACGCCGCCAAGGCCCTCGCGGACGTCGACCTCTTCGACGCCTCCACCCTCAGGGAGCCGTACCGCATCGAGGGCAAGAAGACGATGGGCTACGAGATCGCCGAACAGCTCGGCTGGCGCGTCCCCGACGTGATCGTCTACCCGACCGGCGGCGGGGTCGGGCTGATCGGGATCCACAAGGCGCTCGGCGAGATGCGCGAGCTCGGCTGGATCGGCGCGAAGCTGCCGCGGCTCGTCGCCGTGCAGTCCACCGGCTGCGCGCCGATCGTCCGCGCGTTCGACGAGAAGGCGCCGGAGTCGAGGTTCTGGGACGACGCCTACACCGGCGCGTTCGGCATCAACGTGCCGAAACCGTTGGGGGACTTCATCATCCTGCGGGCCATCGAGGAGACCGACGGCACCGCGGTCGCCGTCACGGACGAGCAGATCCTCGCAGACCGCGCGGAATGCGCACGGCTCGAAGGCGTCTTCCTGTGCCCTGAAGGCGCCGCCACGATCAGTGCCGTCAGGCACCTCCGCGCGACCGGCTGGCTCGAAGCGGACGACGAGGTGGTCGTGCTGAACACCGGCGCCGGCATCAAGTACCCGGGCGTCCGCCTCTAGGTCCACCCGTGGGCCGGAGGTGTTACAGAACTTCGGCCGTTCGAGTGGAGCGCCGGGACCGCGGAACCAGGCCCGGTATCACGGCACCGCGGCACGAATCCTCCTGTCAGACGGCCGGCCCCTGCAGCCGGCCGTCCCCAAGGGAGGGAAAACACATGCAACGCAAGCTGACGGTGGTGCTGGCCCTGTCCAGCCTCGTCACCGCCGGGGTGGCCGGGGTGGCGACCGCCGACGTCACGGAGATGCCCGTCTACGGGGTGAAGAGCTCCGGTCTCGACCAGGAACAGGCTCAGCGACTGCAAAGAGCGTTCGGCCTCAAGGACGTCCAGAGATCCGAGGCCGGTGTCGTGGCCTTCGCGGACGAGCAGCGCTACCAGTACCTGCCGACCGTCGACAAAGGACAGGGCAGGCCGGACGAGGACGGCAACGCCACCTCGCAGACCGGGCTTGACGCGGAGGCCTTGAAGCGCATCAGGACGATCCCGGCGGACGAGGCAGCGAAGCGCGCCCAGGAGGGGTTGCGGGAGGCGTGGCGTTCCCCGGCAGCACGCCCGCCTCCCG
>JASLAV010000653.1 GCA_030146905.1 Lentzea sp.
TGTGCCGTCGGCGGCGTTCGAGCAACTGGTCGCTCAGTTCGAGCGGTTCCAGGCTCAGATGCAACGTGTTGACAACCAGTTCGCCGGCATCGGAGAGATGCAGCAGCAGCTGACCGAGATGGAGGCGGTGGCCACCTCGGCCGACCGCGCCGTGACGGTGGTCGCGGGACCGTCGGGAACCATCAAGGACATCAGGCTCACGGACCTGGCCATGCGCCGTCCGCCCCACGCCCTGGCGGCCGAGCTGATGAGCACGCTGCAGAAGGCCGTAGCGGAGGCCGCACGCCGCCAGGCCGGCATCGTCGAGAGCGCGATCGGCGACGACATGCACCTCAAGGACCAGGTCCTGGAGACCCAGGCACAGCTCTTCGGCATGTCCAAGGAGGAGCTCCGCGCCGTCAGGTCAGAGGAGACCGCACCGCAGCCGCCCGTCGCACCGGCGCCGCAGCCGCAGCGTCCCCCGATGCCGCCGCCCGTACCGCAGGCCGGCCCTCCCGTGCGACCTCCGGCGCCTCCGCACAGGCCCGCACCCGAGCCGCCGGACGACTTCGCAGACCAGAACATCCTGCGTGACAACGCCTGGAACACCAGGCCACCGCAGCAACCGCCCGCCGCGCCGCCCAAGCAGGACGGCAAGTTCCTGAACCTCTACGACGACGAGGACGGCCGATGAGCGGGTTCACCGTCGACCCTGAGGAGCTGAACGAGTACGCGGACAAGCTCCAGGGGCACCGCTCCTTCGCGGGCCAGGTCGCGGGTCTCGTGGACAAGTCGGACGTCGGCGACAAGTCGTGGGGCGTCGTCGGGATCTTCGTGAAGCAGCAGTACACAGAGATGCTCGGCGACCTGCGGGAGACGCTCACCGCGATGACCGACGGGCTGGACTCCGGTGTCGAGAAGTTCCGCGACACCGCGAAGGGCTACGCCCAGCAGGAAGAGGCTCTGCAGAAGATCCTCGACGGTCTCCAGGTCGACAGGGGATAGGCGGAGATGGCGGAAGAGGAGTTCCACGCCGACAAGGGTGGTCCGAACCAGATCACGATCACCGTCGGCGAGAAGACCCTCGGTGAGAAGGCCGAGGAGAACGCCCCGATCTGGGGCAACTTCGTCAAGGCGAAGGAAGCCGCCGGCAAGACTGGCGAGACCGGCGGCGTCGCGGGCCTGACCGCGGAGGGCAGTGCGCTCGTCACCTCGGTCGTCGAGTTCGGGCAGGGCATGATGCTCGACCCGATCGGCTTCCTGGTCGGGCAGGGCCTGAACTTCCTGATCAGCGTGGTGCAGCCGCTGGAGGACGCGATTCACTTCGTCAGTGGTGACGGTCCGGCGTTGCAGCAGGCGGGTGAGAACTTCGGCGCGATCGCGCAGGGCATCTCCGACCTCAGCACGAGGTTCACCGAGGACCTGCAGAGCACCGTGACGACGTGGGGCGGCGACGCCTCGGAGGCCGCCGCGTCGAGGCTGGGCGAGTTCGCCAGCGGCATCGACGGCGTCGCTGGCCAGGCCGGTGAACTGGCCGAGTTGCTGATGATGTCGTCGATGGTCATGCAGATCATCGAGGACGTCATCAAGGCGATCCTCGCCGAGCTGATCACCTGGCTGATCATGATCTGGATCCCGGCGCTGGCAGCCGCCATCCCGAGCGCGGGCGCGTCGACGGCCGCGGCGGGTGCCGCCACCGGTGTCCGGGTCGCGTCCACCGCCAGCCGGGTGTCGCGCATCGTCGCGAAGCTGCGCGGGCTGCTGACCAAGATCATGGACTTCCTGCGCAACCTGGCCGCCAAGGCGAAGAACCTCGGCGCCGGCTTCAAGAAGGCCATGGCGGACAAGAAGGTCCGCAGCCAGGAGGCCACCGACTCGCTCGTCGGCATGTCGGACCTGCAGAAGGCCAAGGTCAACTGGGTCACGAGGCTCAACAGCCATGACGGCGTGGTCGGGGAGCGGATGAAGAACGGCTTCACGAAGTCGATGACAGAGGCAGTTGGCAATGAGGCGCTGGCCCAGGTGAACCCGTACCACGAGAAGGGCCTGCGGAACACGTCCATCGGGCAGAAGGCCGACGAGTACAGCCAGACCGGGACCGATCACTCCAAGCAGCGCATCGAAGGATATCTGGACATCTGATCATGGACATCCTCCTGAAGATCTGGCATGAGCACATCCTTACGACGTACTTCCTGACGTTCACCGCTGTCGCGATCGTCTTCCTGGCTGGGCGGCGCTGGTGGCAGCTCCGCAGCCACGCGAAGGGTCGTGAGGCGCAGATCGCCGCGTTGACCCCGCTGGCGCAGCGGCTCGGCGGCAAGGTGCTCGGTCCGGACGAGGCGAGCATGTGGACGGCTGAACTGCGCAAGCCGTTCAGGAACGAGTTCGCGATCGCGTTCCGGTCGAAACGGCGGTTCGACCTCTCGCTGGACTTCCAGCGCGGTCCGTGGCACGTCAGGGTGACCGAGGCGTCCGTGCGGTACGACGCGCGCGGGTTCGGCGTGCGCTGGATGCAGGAGCACCGCATCGAGATCGCCACCGCCCGCCTGGCCCCGCTCAAGATGAACCGGCCGAACAAGTACAGCGTCAACAACGGACAGCCGCTCTCGCCGGCGCAGCTCGAGAACGAGTGGCGGGTGATCGTCGGCAACAAGCCGGCCACCGCCGAGAACGACCAGTGGCTGCCGGTGCCGCTGCTGCCGCCGATGGACCAGGAGTTCTCCGCGTACGGCAGCGATCCGGCCGCGGCGGCCAGGGAGCTGAACTTCGACGCGCTGCACTGGCTCATCGAGCGGGAGGAGGGGTTGCCCTCGTGGGCCAAGCGGATGGAGCTGACGTTCGAGTCGGGCTACGCCTACCTGGTCGCGTACGACCACATCTACCCCGATGAGCTGATGGGCGTGGTGGACACGATCTGCGGGCTCCTCGACCGCATGCCGGGGGTACGGCCGAGGCACCCCGCGGCGGCGGTCTGAGGCGCAGCGCGGCCTCCGCCAGGTCGAGCGGGTAGAAGCGGAACGAACTGTTCGAAGCAGCAGATCAAGGGATTCCTGGACATCTGATCATGGACAATCTCGTGAAGGGATTGTCGAAGTTTCTGTCCAGTTCTGTCTTCCCGTTCTTCCTGGCCATGGTCGTCGGCGCGATCGTGTTCACCCTCGTGCGGCGTTGGCTCCACTTCCGCAACCACCGCAAGGCGCGCGACGAGCAGATCGCCACGCTGAAGCCGGTGTCCGCCCGGCTCGGCGGGACGGTGATCGGTCAGGACGAGGGTGACACCGCTGCCTGGTCGGCGGGAGTCCTGGGGCCGGTCGTCGAGCACGTGGAAGGCTGGTACGCGACCTGGCTGCGGCGGTCCAAGCCGCAGTGGGACCTGGCGATGGACTTCCGGCGAGGTCCGTGGCACGTCCGCGTGACCGAGGCGTCGGTGAGGGTGGCCGCGTACTCCGGCTACGGCGTGCGCTGGGAGCAGGAGCACCGGATCGAGGTGGCCACCGCCCGCATGGCGCCGATGCGGGTGGTGCGTCCGAGGAAGCGCGGCACCGACGGGCAGCCGCTGTCGCCGAAGGAGTTCGAGTCGCAGTGGGCCAGCTGGTTGGCCGAGCGCCCCGTGTCGGCGCAGGACGACCACGTCGAATGGCACCGCGTGCGACTCGCACCGCCGATGGACAAGGAGTTCTTCGCCAGCGGCAGCGACCCCTCCGCAGTGCACCGGGAACTGAACTTCGACGCGCTGAGCTGGCTGCTCGACCGGGAGGAAGACCTCCCGGTCCGGGCCAGCTGGATGCAGCTGACGTTCGAGTCGGGGCTGGTCTACATCGTGTTGAGCAACCACATCGACGAGGACGAGCTGATGGTCGTGGTCGACACGATCTGCGGGTTGCTCGACCGGATGCCCGGCGCAAGGCCGAGGCACCCCGCGGCCGCGGTCTGAGCCTCAGCCATCAAAGAGAAGGCCAACGAGTACGACCAGGTCGGCACCGACCACTCGAAACAACGCATCGAAGGGTGTCTGGACATCTGATCATGGAGCCCTACAAGTGGAAACTCCTGTTGCTGCTCGTCGGCCTCGGTCTGCTGTTCGCGCCGCTGTGGTGGTGGTCGTGGCGGAAGACTCGTCAGGAAGAGGTCGCACACGAGGACGGCCTGGCGGTGTTCGCCGACAAGGTCGGCGCCACGGTGACGGACGCGAGGGGCGACGTGCTGCCGTGGTCGGCGGGGCTTGCCTCGGCGTTCCTGGGCGAGCACGACGGTGTCATGGGGTTGGTCAGCAGCGCGGGCGGTCCTCGGTTCGACTACGCGATCGAGTTCGAGCGCAACGGGTGGCAAGTGCGCGTGTGTGAGGCGTCGGTGGAGGTGCGCACCGCGACGACGGCGGGCAACACGGTCACCCACCACGAGCACAGGATCGAGGTGGCGACCGCGGACCTGGTTCCGCTGAAGATCGTCATCGCGCGCTGGACCGAGGGGAAGCGCTTCCCGAAGTGGGCGGCCGAGACGCCGCGGACCGTCGCCGGTCGCGAACAGCCGCTCTGGATGGAGTTGCGCCTGCCCGAGTCAGCCGGCCACGAGCACGTCGCGTACACCAGCGACCTGGTCGAGGCGGACGCGGTGCTGACCCCGCAGGTCGTCGCGTGGCTGGAGGAACAGGCGGGCGGGGAGTTGTTCCGGAACCTGACCTTCGAGGCGGGAATCCTCTACACGGCAGCCGACGGACAGATCACCGAGGACTCCGTGCTGAGCAGGGTCGACGCGCTGCTCGACCTGCTCGGCCGCATTCCCGGCGCGCGGCCCCGGCACGCTGCCGCGACCGTCTGACGAGGCAGTCTGACGAGCAGGCATGAGAAGCGCGGCTCGGTCGATTTTCGGTGACGCGCGCAGGACCTCGCTGACGCGTCGGACGCGTGGAAGAGCATCCAGTCCTCGGCAACCATGACAGTTCCGGCAGGCAACGCAGCGCCGCCGCCGACCGTCCTCTGGTCGTGGGGACCACACCGGAGACTGACGAGCACTCGGCGAGACTGCACGGCGTGGTCACCACCGAGGTGAAGCCGGGCAAGAACGGGTTCGTCACGTTCCTGCTGGTCTTGTGCGCGATGGCGTTCGTCGC
>JASLAV010000682.1 GCA_030146905.1 Lentzea sp.
TCGACCCCGCAGCAGGCGAGTCCGAGTTCGAGCACGGTGACCTGGTAGGTGGTGCCCCATTCCAGGCGAGCGGAAGCCGTCACAACTGGCGAGGGTAATACTTGGGGGCCCGCCGGCTCACGCCTGGCGGACCCCCACCCCCCAATGATTCCCCCCGGAATCGGCTCCCACGCGTGGTCACCGCGGATAGTTTTGTACACCGCCAGATAAGTGTCCAGCGATTTGCCAACAGGATCTGCAGATAATTTGTCTGCGAAATGCGGTCAAGTTCAGTTCAACTGATCGGTAGAACACCAGAGAGGGTCCCGATGTCCGGCTCGTCCCAGTTGGTGCTCCCCACCAGCACCTCGCTGCACCGCCTGCTGAACATGCCGGGCGCACTCCTGGATACCACGATGGACCAGCTCAGGACCCTGCTGACCGTTCACGAGACCCGTTCGGCCCTGCGTGCCGCCCGCGCTCTGGGACGAGAGCAGTCGAGCGTGCAGAAGCAGCTCGACACGTTGAACAGGAACTTCCTGCAACTGTGCGGTGAACCGCTCGTGGTGAAGCAGGGCCGCGGAAAAGACGTGCTGTTCACGCCGACCGGTGAGTCGCTCGTCGAATTGGCGCGGGACACGCTCGCGCAGTGGCTCGACGGAATTCACGAGTGCCGCCGCAAGCTCGGCACGACCGTCACCGTGGGCACCACGCGATACATGCTCGACACGCTCGCGAAGGCGTGGCACCACGTCTCCGACGAGTTCCGCGAGCGCGACGTGGACCTCAAGGTCGTGCACATCCGCACCAAGGACATCTGGGCGAAGCTGGAGACGCGGGAGGTCGACGTCGTGTGCGGCAGCGTCGTGACGCACGCGGGCGCGGGCTGGGATCGGCCGGAGTTCGACGTGATCGAGTGGCGGCGCGGCGGGCTCGCGTTGCTGACGAACCTGCCGCAGACCGCCGTGGGCGACCGCGTGCGCGTGCCACAGCTCCGCTCGGTGCCGTTGGTGGTGCCGGGGGCCGGGTTGATCGCGGAGTTCCTGCGCGGCTGGTTCGGTCCCGACTACCGGCAGGGGCTCGAGATCGCGGCCGAGATCGACGAGATCCAGTACGGCATCTCGCTGCTGCGCTCGAACCTCGTCCAGGGGGCCATGATCGTGACGTCTGGTTTGGGCGTGGTGGCGTCGAACAACGAGCTCCGGGAGGGTGGGGGCCTCCGCGTCGTCGAGCTCGCAGATGACTCGCTGGAGCGGCTTGTGGGCGTTTTCGCCCGAACGGATGAACTGGCGAAGCACCCGGCCGATCATCCGCTGAACCGGCTGTGGGCCGCCTTCAAAGCAGAAGCGCCCCGGCCGTAGCCGGGGCGCTGGTGCTTGCTTCCTACTACTTCTGCGCGGGTGTCATGGCGTCGTGCTCAGGCCTGCGCTGCTCCACAGCGGGACGATGCTGGGCTTTGGCCATCTTGGCCAGCCAACTCGTCGCCTCCGAGCGGATCTTCGCCAGCTCGTCGTCGCGTGCCTGTTGCTCGTTCATCGGCCACTCCCTGCGTTCGGGAAATCGCTTCGATGGGAGCACTACCGGGCGTGTGCCCGCTAGGGCCGCCATTCTTGTGGGTGAACCTGGTTGACAGCATCGTCCGCCGATGCGTTCCGCGCACCCCGACACGACGGAACTGGTGCCTTCAGTACCCCCGGTACCCGCCACCCAGGTTCATGCTGACCAACCCGGGGTGGTTGTGGAAACCGCCATAGCGCGCGTACGTGTAGCGAACGCCCGCGATGATGTTGTCGACCGGCGCCAGGATGTTGTCGTACCCCGGCAGCTTGTACGCGCGGAACGTCGGGTCGATGCACTGCATGAGCCCCTTGGAGGGCGTGCCGCGCATCGCGTTGGAGTCCCAGTTGTTGACGGCGTTCGGGTTGCCGTTCGACTCCTTGATGATGATCGTGTAGATCTCGTCGAGGCTGCTGTTGTCGATGTTCGTGCCGTTGGCCTGCAGCACCTTGATGGCGTCCTTGATCCAGCCCTCGACCTCGCGCTGCTTCGCGGGCTTGCGCATCTCGACCTGGCGCTCGGCCTCGGCCTTGGCGGCCGCCTCGCGCTGGGCGTGCGCGTCCGCAGCGAACTTCGTGGCCTGCTCGAACGTCTGCTGCGCGTACATCTGCTGGAACTGCAGGAGCCGCCCGACCTGGCTACCGGGGTTCACGTCGTGCACGGTCTGAATCGTCTTGACCTGCTGGTCGGGAAGAGCGCCCAGCTCGGCCGCACCCGCGGCGAGATCGGTGGCGGTGCCACTGGTGGCGGCGTTCGCGATGGCGGCGGTGCCTGCGGCGACACCCGCCGCGACGACGATGGCGCTCACTCGGTGAGCAAGCGGAACCTTGTCGTCCTCGGCGCGGTGCGCGCCGACCTTCAGTTCTGCGTTGGGCACGACCGTGTACACGGTGCGGCCGGCGGCCTTGCTGTGCCGGGCCAAGGGAGAGCCTCCTGCGTCGGGGAGCTTGGCCACCGGGCTGTCTCGGCGGGGGATTCCGAGCCGGACTTGGGGCCTCCATGAGCTGAGGGTCCTGTGTCCTGCCGGTGACCAAACCGTTATCGGCGGGCGAGAACGTAACCTCGCGTCACCAGCACAGGCAAGCCTTCGCACCCGCCGGGTGACTCTCGTCACGTTTTCGATGAGGTGGACTACGCGTTGCTGACAGACAGTCAGCAAACCGCTCGCGCGTTGTTCGGGTTTGTCGTTGCTTCCCGACGAGGCTGTCTGTCAGTTCGGCGTGGTCCGGCTTCCGTTGTGGGTAGTTCCTTGACCATGCGGTCGAGTGGTGCTGTCACGCTTCGGATTGTGCGGGGCTGACCTGCGTGAACTTGATCGCTGGACGTGTTGTTCCGGGTCTGATGAAGGGTACGGAGCGCGGGGCTGGACGGTTCACTCGAACTGGTTGGTGACGCCCCTCGCTCTGGAATTGGGGACAGGTCGAACGCGTCTCACCGAGTCGGGCGCTGGAGTTCCAGGCCGTGGGCTCGCGCAGGTCCAGCAGAACGACGAAGGCCCCCGGCGTCGTTGACGGGGGCCTTCGCAGCAGACTGCGTGGGCGAGGTCAGCCGCGCAGTTCCATCGTGCGGAGCTTTCGCATCCGCAGGAGCACGCCTATGACCTGCGGCGGAAGCACAGCTCACCCCTGTTCAGCTGTCGGCGTTCCACACATGTTCCACAACCTGTGCCTCAGGCCTCGGCCGACGGCTCAACCCGCTCGAACTTGCCTTTCGACGTCTCATAGACGCAGCCGATCCCGCAGCTCAACAGCAGGTCAACCATGTCGCTGCCGGGATGCTCGGGCACCATCACGGCGAGTCTCTTGTGGTCGACGTAGCGGCCGTAGTCGAGGACTTGCCCCAGAGCGGTTCGCACGTAGTCACGTCCCGCGGAACCCTTGGCCTCGATGAGTTCAGCTCGATCGAGATCGAACAGGTCGATGCGAAGCTGGATGGTGCGCTCGGGCAGGACGATCACCTTGCCGGTGACCTCGCATCCATCCTTGCGCCGCCACTCCCGGTATCGCTCCATCAGTTGGGCTTCCCGCCGGACCGCGGTCCGTTCGTCGGCTCGCGGCCTCGTCATGAAGCTCACCGCACGATGCGCCTCGACAGGAACGTCGAACACCTTCGGGTCACCAGCTGCAGCCGGGCTGGGCTCGACCGTCGCGATGGCCGGCTCGTGACCGAGGAGCTTCGAGCGCACCCGAACGGCTTCGGCTCGCATCTCGTCGGGCCTGGCGAGAAAGTCGCGGACTACTTCGACCGTGAGCTCACCACCTCTGGTCTTTGTTCCCCGGTAGTCGGGGTGGCTCGTCGCAATGTCAGCCGTCTTGCGTCCGACGCTGGCTGGGCTGCGAAAGTCGGGACCGTGCTGATCCAGCGGGTAGAACAGCGGTGCTTGCAGCAGTTCAGAGAGTTCGATGACCTGCCAGTCATGCTCGTGGCGTGTGGGCTGCCGCCATCCGTTCGCCTCTACGACAGCGCACGCCAGCACGATCTCGTCCCGCGTCCAATCCAGTACAGGGAAATACCGAACCGTAAAGCCAAGATCAGACTGCTCAAGACGGTGGGCAACCGACTTGTCACCACCGGAGAAGTCCTTGGCAGCTAGCCCGAGTGCGCATCCAACGATCGCCTTCGAGTCATAGAGCCGCTCGTCGTACTCCAGGTAGTACGACTTGGCCTTGCTGAACTGGTACTTCTTGAGGAACGCGGACCTGCCAAGGTCATCGAACTCGGCGATGGCAGCGAGCACACGCTCTCGCGTGAGGGCAGCAAGTGTCACACCGCGACGCTAGCCTCACCCTCTGACAATTCGATGCGAACTACCGCCAGCGGCGTCGACCTTGGGTCTCGACATGAGTGAGCGCAGGCAAGGGACACGTACCGAACACGGTTAGCCTGACAACCGGCGGTCCTCGTCGACGGGAGAAGCAGCCATGGGGCGCAAGGCGTCACTAGTGCTCTAGGCCGTTGCTGACGTAGTTGCCGGCGTCGTCGCGGTCGGCTTGCTGATCAACGTAACGAGCGGCCTGTTGCCCAAGCCGCTAACAGAACCGCAGGTGGCTTGGCCCGCGCTACTTCTGGTCTCGGCGGTTGTTGTCGCTCTGGCCGTACGCCGCATCCGCCAGTCGGAACCGCCGCAGTCGCCGAACGAAGCCCTCGAACAGCAGCGCAGACACGACGAACTTATTCCCCAATTCGACATCACCTACCGACGCTCTGGCAGTTCGGATGTCGCCACGCTGTGCCTCGCCTTCGTTGGTCCTGTTGGCCTGGATCGGCTGGACGGCGTCGAAGTGGCCGTGCTCAACGATCGTCCAGACCGCCGCCCCATGACCGCGGGCCACCGACTGCTGAGGACATAGCGTCAGTCATCTGGGGCCCTTACCGACTCCGGCCTGGCGTTGACCGTGTGGATCGGATAGGACTTTGTGCACCTGCTGTGCCTCTCGACCGCGGCGAGATTCTTTATCGGGGTCTGCTGCACCGTTAGGTGACATCTGAGTTGGCTTGCCGTGATGGTGAGCTGGGAGGATGTCGCTGTGCCCAAGCCCTATCCCCAGGAGTTCCGCGACGATGTCGTGCGGGTCGCCCGTGACCGCGAACCCGGCGTGACCGTCGAGCAGATCGCCAAGGACTTCGGGGTCCACCCGATGACGCTGTTCAAGTGGCTGCGCCAGGCCGAGGTCGACGAGGGCGCCAAGCAAGGCGTGACCAGGAACGACTCGGCCGAGCTGCGTGAGGCACGCAAGCGGATCAAGCTGCTGGAGCAGGAGAACGAGGTCCTGCGCCGGGCGACCGCGTACTTGTCGCAGGCGAACCTGCCGGGAAAAGACTCTACCCGCTCGTGAACGAGCTCGCCGCGGACGGGATCCCGGTGGCGGTGACGTGCCGGGTCCTGAACATCGCTCGACAGCCGTACTACCGGTGGCGTGCCCGGCCGGTCACCGCCACCGAGCGTGAGCGGGCTCATCGGGCGAACGCGTTGTTCGACGCCCACCGTGACGATCCGGAGTTCGGCTACCGGTTCCTGGCCGACGAGGCCCGCGACGCCGGCTGGTCGATGGCGGATCGGACCGCGTGGCGGATCTGCTCGTCGATGGGCTGGTGGAGCGCGTTCGGCAAGAAACGCGGCCGCAACGGCAAGAAGACCGGCCCGCCGGTCCATGACGACCTTGTCCGCCGTGACTTCACCGCCACCGCGCCGAACCTGTTGTGGCTGGCCGACATCACCGAACACCGCACCACAGAAGGAAAGCTGTATCTGTGCGCGATCAAGGACGTCTGCTCCAACCGGATCGTCGGCTACTCCATCGACTCCCGGATGAAGTCCCGTCTCGCCGTCACCGCGCTCACCAACGCCGTCGCGAGACGTGACGAGGTCGCCGGTTGCGTGGTGCACACCGACCGCGGATCGCAATTTCGATCAAGGAAATTCGTCCGCGCACTCGCGCGCCACGGTCTGACCGGATCGATGGGCCGGGTCGGCGCGGCAGGAGACAACGCC
>JASLAV010000689.1 GCA_030146905.1 Lentzea sp.
CTGAACGCCTTGAGCGGCTCGTACTCCTCGTCGTCGTAGTAGGCGCGGACCGCCTGCTTGTCCGGGAACTCCAGGATGACGCCGATCGCGGGGACGTCGTCCGTGTCGATCCCGAGGACGTCGGTGTCACGGGCGAACAGACTGCCGCCGTGCCGTTCGACGATGCGGACCGCCTGCTCCTCGTACTCGCGCATCTTGTCCGCGTCCTCCGGCGTGACGCTGATGACCATGTACGTGGACATGTTCCCACCTCCAACAGTTCGCGTATGTGCGAACTATTAGAGCACAACAGTTCGCGTATAGTCGAACCATGTCGCGTCTGCCGGAACCCGCACCCGCGGAGATCGAACTCACCGCGGTCCTCCAGGCCCTCGCCAACCCGACCCGGCTGACGATCGTGCGGCGGCTGGCCTCCGGTGAGGCGATGACCTGCTCGACGGTCCTCCCCGAAGTCACGAAGTCCACGGCGAGCAGGCACTGGAAGGTCCTGCGGGAGTCCGGCGTCCTGCACGCCACCAAACAGGGACGGGAGATCATCCACGCCCTGCGGTCGGACGACCTGAACACGCGCTTCCCCGGGTTGCTGGACGCGGTGCTCGCCGCCGACGCGGAGCAGCACTGAGGCTCACCGGTTCGATCGGAACCTGCTCGACGGACCGCACGGCGACTGCCGCGCCCTGATCCGTTTTCCGGGCGAGGTCGCGGGTAGCCGGGGCACGACCGAACCGGATTCCCACCTCCACCAGGAGTGTCCATGTCCCACACCGGAGTAGCGGTGCGCACGCCAGTGCAGAAAGCCGCGTTAGCCGTCAGCGCCGTGTTCGTCCTCGTCGGCATCGCCGGCTTCATCCCGGGTCTCACGACGAACTACGACACCATGCGGTTCGCCGGGCACGAGTCGCAGGCGATGCTGCTGGGCGTCTTCATGGTGTCGATCCTGCACAACATCGTGCACCTCGCCTTCGGAGTCGTCGGTTTCCTCCTGGCCCGCACCGCCTACGGCGCGTACTGGTACCTCGTCGGCGGCGGCGTGGTCTACCTGCTGCTGTGGCTGTACGGCGTGGTGATCGACCACGACAGCGGAGCGAACTTCGTGCCGCTCAACACCGCCGACAACTGGTTGCACCTGCTGCTCGGCGTCGGCATGGCCGGACTCGGGTTCGCGCTCGGCCGCGGGGCCGGCGCGCGCAGGCCCTGAGTCAGAGCCCCGCTCCCCCGGTGATGATCAGCAGGGCCACGTCGACGACCGCCACCGCGAGCAACGCGGTGAAGTTCGCCCGCGAACCCGGCCGCCGGCCGCGGACCCTGCCGATCACCAGGATCACCAGCGACAACGGCACCGCCACCAGTCCCGCCACCGTGATGGGGCCCGGCGGGCCGAACGCGAGGACCACCCCGGTGATCACCGCCAGCGCGGCGGCCACTCCCGCGCTGGCGGTCCTGCCGAGGCGGTGAGGGAGTCCGCGCACACCGGTGGCCGCGTCGTCCTCCAGATCGGGGATCACGTTCGCGAAGTGCGCGGCGCTGCCGAGCACGGCGGCCGCCGCCATGAGCCACGACGGCGGCCATTGCGCCGCCGGACCGCCCAGCGTCACGAACGCGGGCAGCAGTCCGAATGAGACCACGTACGGCACAACGGAGAACGCCGTGGCCTTGACACCGAAGTCGTACGCCCAGGCCGAGCACAACATCACGACGTGCACGACGGTCGCGTCCACACCGGACAGCAGTGACAGGCCGATCGCCAGCACAGCGGCGGTGATCGTCGCGACCGCGACCAGCCGCCTGGACACCGCCCCGGCGGCGACGGGCTTGTCGCGGCGGCCGACGCTCGCGTCCCTGCCGGCGTCGAGCAGGTCGTTGAGCCAGCCCACGGACAACTGGCCGGCGAGCACCGCCGCGGCCACGGCCACCAGGCCACCGGGCGACCTGCCCGTGGTCACGGCGAGAGCCGTGGCGACAACGGTGACGGCGAGAGCGGGCAACGGATGACAGGAACGCACAAGAGCGTCGAAGCGGCCCATGAACCGCCAGTCTGCCAGCCGGCGGCCGGCGCGCAGAACGATCTTGAACCGAACGACCCGGAACTGTACGAACGCCTCGCCGGTGAGTGGTGGAAACCACGCGGCGCGTTCATGATGCTGCACTGGCTCGCGGAGGCACGTGCCGCGCTGATCCCGCGACCGCGTCCGGGAGCGGTCCTGGTCGACCTCGGCTGCGGCGCCGGACTGCTCGCCCCGCACCTGCGCGGCTACCTCCACATCGGCGTCGACTTCTCCCAGGAAGCCTTGCGCCAGGCGCGAAGGCACGGCGTGCTGCCCATTCGTGGTGATGTGCTCGCCGTGCCGTTGCCGGACGGGTGCGCGGACGTCGTCGTGGCGGGCGAGATCCTCGAACACGTCCACGACCCGGCGGCCGCGATCGCACAGGCGTGCCGGTTGCTGCGGCCCGGCGGGCTGCTGGTCCTGGACACGCTGGCCGACACCGCGTTGTGCCGCCTGGTGGCGATCGGGGTCGCGGAACGCGTCCTGCGGCTCGCGCCGCGGGGTGTGCACGATCCCGCCTTGTTCGTCGACCGCCGGGCGCTCATCCGCGAATGTGCCCGGCACGGTGTGCGCCTGACATTGCGGGGTATCCGCCCGTCGTTGCCCGGCCTCCTCGCGTGGTCGGCAGGCCGGAGATCGACCGTGCGAATGGTTCCGACCGCGACCACCGCCGTGCTCTTCCAGGGAGTCGGCCGCAAGAAGGGATGACCCGTGGACCTCGAGTCCCTGACCGACCGCATGTCCAGCCGTGCGCAGAAGTACGACGCGTCCGGCGACTTCCCCGAGGAGGACTTCGACGACCTGCGTGCCTCCGGTCTGCTCGGCCTGATGGTGCCGCGCCGGCTCGGTGGCTCCGGTGCGTCGTTCGCCGAGTACACCGACGTCGCGATGCGGCTGGGCAGCGGCGCCGGCGCCACCGCGCTGATCTTCAACATGCACGCGTCGGTCACCGGCGCGCTCGCGCACATCCCGGAGGAACTGGTGCGGCAGCTCGGCGCACCGGAGAGCTTCGCCGCCTCACGTGACCGCGTGCTGCAGGCCGCGGCGGGCGGTGCGCTGTACGCGGTGGCGATGAGCGAACGCGGCATCGGGTCACGGCTGTCCCAGGTGCGCACCTCCTACGAGCGAACGGGGTCCGGCTTCCGGATCACCGGCACGAAGACGTTCGTCTCCGGTGCGGGCCACGCCGACGCCTACCTCGTCGCCGCCAGGGACGGCGCGTCCGAGGAACCGAAGATCTCCTACTTCCTGGTCCCGGCCGGCCCCGGCGTGGAGGTCCAGCCCACCTGGGACTCGCTCGGCATGCGCGCCACCGCGAGCCACGACCTGCACCTGGACGCCGAGGTCCGCGAGGACGCGCTCCTGGGCGGCATCGAGGGCACCGCACTGCTGCTGGCCCAGGTGATGCCGCAGTGGCTCGTCGCCTCCTACGCCGCGGTCTACGTCGGCGTCGCGAAGGCCGTGCTGCGGCACGGCGCGGAGCACCTGCGCGAACGAGGGCTGCACGCTCTGCCGATGGTCCGTGCGCGCATGGGCCGCGCCGACACGCAGGTCGCCGCCGCCGAGCTCGTCGTCCGCAACGCCGCCCGGCTCGTCACCGAGGACCCCGGCAGTCCCGAGACCAACCGCTGGGTGTGGCGGGCGAAGCTGACCGCCGGTGACACGGCCGCCGAGGTGGCCTTCTCCGTGCTGGAGGCGGCGGGCGCGTCGGCGATCCGGCGCGGCCATCCGCTGGAACGGCTCTACCGCGACGCGCGGTGCGGCGCGCTGCAACCCGCCACGTCCGACGTGTGCGCCGACTGGCTCGGCGCCTGTGCCGTGGGCGACGACCCGAACGAGGTGGCGCGCTGGTGACCGCGCACATCGCCGCGATCGGCACGGCGCTGCCTCCCGCGATCGACCAGAGCGACCTGTGGGACAACCACTTCCACCCGCTCCTGCACGAGAGCAGGGCCGCCGGGCGGATCTTCTCGTCGGTCGGCGTGCACCGCCGGCACGCCGTCGTGAGCCCGCTGGACCTCGACCTGTCGGAGAGCACGACCGGCGAGCGGATGCGTCTGTACAACGCTTACGCACGTCCGTTGGGGCACAAGGCGGTGATGGCCGCTCTCGACTCCGCCGGGCTCGAACCCGCCGACATCGGACAGCTCACCGTCGTGTCCTGCACCGGGTACACGGCACCGGGTCTGGACGTGCAGCTCGCTGCCTCGCTGGAGCTGGCTCCCGACGCGCAAAGGCTGCTCGTCGGCCACATGGGGTGCTACGCCGCATTACCCGCGCTGGCCACCGTGTCCGACTTCGTCACCACGCACCGGCGCCCAGCGGTGTTGCTGTGCCTGGAACTCACGTCGCTGCACGTGCAACCGGCCACGATGGACGTCGAGCAGATCGTGTCGCACGCGCTGTTCGGCGACGCCGCCACCGCGCTCGTCGTACAACCGGACCAGGGCAGGCTGGAGGTCGTCGGGACCGCCGCGGTGACCGACCCGGCGACCGCCGACCACATGACCTGGACCGTCACCGACCACGGCTTCCGCATGACGCTCTCGCGGCACGTGCCCGACGTGCTGGGCAAGCACGTGCGGGACGCCGTCGAACGCCTGCTCGCCGGCCACGGCCTGACCGTGCCCGACGTGCGCGGGTGGGCGGTGCACCCCGGCGGGCCGCGCATCCTCGACACCGTCCAGCACGAGCTCGGGCTGCCGGCCGTGGCGATGGAACCGTCGCTGCGCGTGCTGCGCGACCACGGCAACTGCTCGTCGGCGACGGTGTTGATGGTGCTCGACGAGCTCCTCGGCAGCACCGCGCTGCGGCCGGGTGATCCGGTCGTGGCGATGGCGTTCGGCCCGGGACTGACCCTGTACGTCACGCTGCTGCGCGCGCGGTGATGACCGGTGCACCTGCGACAGGCGCACCGGTCATCGGAGGGTTGGCTGCGTCAGGCGCTCAGCGTTGCAGCGTCAGCAGGCCCGGGCGGTACGGCAGCTTGCCGTAGTCGCCGCCGGAGTTGGGGTCGCGCCCCTGGTAGAGCAGCTGCAGGTTGCAGGGGTCGATGGTCTTGGTCTGGTCGGGGTTGGAGCGGATCAGGTCGCCGTGGCTGATGTCGTTGGTCCACGTCGCGCCGCTGTTCGCCTTGCCGGCGAACGGGTTGCTCTCGGTGGCGGCCTGCGGCGTCCACGACCCGTTCAGGCTGCTGGACGTGAACGAGCGGAAGTAGCGCCCGTTGGCACCCATGGCCTCGACGATCATGAGGTACTGGTTCTGACCCTGGACCTTGTAGACCTCGACGCCCTCGAACAGGTTCGCCTGCGTGTCGCTCATGATCTGGGTCCAGGACGAGCCGAAGCTGCCGGGGAAGTTCCCGATGGGCATGCTGGCCCGGTAGATCTTGCCGTTGTCCCCGGCGAAGAACAGGTACATGTTCGTGCCGTCGGCGATGAGCGTCTGGTCGATCGGGCCGGTGCCGGAGTTGGGGATGCTGCCGGTGAACAGCGTCTGCGCCGCCGACCAGCCGTTGGCGTTGGTCGGGTCGTTCGACGTCCGGTAGCTGAAGGCGGTCGGACCCCACTGGTAGGCCAGCACCCAGATGTTCTTCGGCGCGAAGTAGAACAGCGTGGAGGCGACGGCGCCGGGGTTCATCCCGTTCTGGCTGGCGGAGGCCATGTCCGACCAGTTGGTGAAGGTCCCGAAGTTCATCGAGCCCCAGGTCGTCCCCGTGTCGTGCGTCGTCGCGTAGACGAGGTGCTTGCCGTTGTGCATGACGTGGGTGAAGTCCTTGAGCGAGACCCATCCCTGCTTCGGCTGCGCCAGCGGACCGGTCGACGACCAGCGGTAGGTCGACGGGAGCGAGCACGAGCCGGGCGTCGTGGTCGTCGTGGTCGTCGGGCCGGTCCCGCCGACGGGGACGAGCTGCCACTGCTGGTTGGTGCCGCCCCAGTCGCTGTACTGCACGACGTTGCCGCCGTCCGCGGTGGAACCGCCCTGGACCTCGACGGCCTTGCCGCTGTTGCGGTTGACCAGTCGCACGTGGCCGCCGTCGGAGTCGGCGAGGCGGAACTGCTGGTTGGTGCCGTTGCTGTCCGCCCACTGCACGATGTTGCCGCCGTCGGCGGTGGAGAAGTTGTGGACGTCGAGGACCTTGCCCGACAGCCGTGACTTCAGCCGGTAGTAGCCGCCGCCGGAGTCGACGAACTGCCACTGCTGCTGGTTGCCGTCGTTGCGGGTCCACTGGGTGATGCGGGCGCCGTCGTTCGTGGCGAGGTTGTAGACGTCCAGCGCCTTGCCGCTGTTGCGGTTGACCAGGACGTACCAGGCGGTGGTGTCGACGGTCGCCGCCGACACGGGTGTCGCGCTGAAAGCCGCCACCAGGCCGCCGAGCAGCACGGCGACGACGGCGGTGACACCGGCCACGCGGCGCTTGCGGGCTCGTTGGACGGCAGTGGGCGGGTGATGGCCTGATCCAGCCACGGGCGTGCTCCTCTTCGTCGAGGTGGGGTGAGCTGCACAGGGCGACGTCCGAATGACCGCTTGCGCCATAGCGGCCCATCGCGCGCCCTTTGAACCAACAGCGTTCATGTCAGCGTCTTCCACTGAACTGTGCGCGATGATCTCCGCGTGGTCAAGACGCAACAAGACTGTTTCCCACG
>JASLAV010000713.1 GCA_030146905.1 Lentzea sp.
GGTTGGCCGTCGGACACGTCGGTCGAGCTGAGGGTGAACGACGCCACCTGCGGCAGCAGCGCGTAGGGGTCGGGCGCGACAGGGCGTTCGAGGCTCATCAGGTCCTCCACACGTGATCTTGCGGGACAGACCCGCACGACCCTATCTCCGGGGTGGGGCGGACGCAGCGAGGGTGCGGTGGAGGTGGGGCGCGGGGAGGGGATGGAGGCCGGGTCCGGGGTGCGGAGGAGGGGTGAGGTGGGGGAGGTGGAAGTGCGGGGAGGGCGGTGTGAGGTGACGCTCATTGTCGTGAGCAACCTGAGCGATTCTCGTGGCGTCTCCAAGCGAGTGAGCGCCACCTGGACGGGTGACGCCCGTTCGAGGGGGGAACCTTGATGAGACCCGGGGGAGTGGCGGTCCTGGCCGCTGTCGTCGCGGTGGTGAGCGCGTGTTCGTCGCAGCCGGAGGTTCGTCAGGAGCCGTTGGCGGCGACTACTGCTGCCGCGACATCCACGACGACGACCACCGCCACAGCGCCGCCGACGGCCCTGCCCGGGCCCGGTGGGACCTCCGTTCCCGTGTTCCAGCAGCCCTACGCCTTCGGCACGCCCCAGCGGCAGGTGCCGCCGATCGTGGACGGCATGGTGCCCGTGGTCCGGCGGATCGAGACCGACCAGCCGTACGTGTTCATCACGATCGACGACGGCGCGGTTCGCCATCCGGCGGCGGCCGAGTTGATGCGCAAGAGCGGCGTCGAGCCGACGTTGTTCCTGAACTCGAAGCACGTCGACGGGCACGCGGAGTTCTTCAAGGGGTTCGAGGGTCTCGCGACGGTCCACGCGCACACGACGTCGCACCCCGATCTGACGGGCAGGCCGTACGACTTCCAGCGCGGGGAGATCTGCGGCAACGCGGACCTGCTCCGCGTGCAGCTCGACGCGCGGCCGAAGCTGTTCCGGCCGCCGTTCGGCAACTTCGACCACACGACGCGCCGGGCGGCTGCCGACTGCGGGTTCACCGCGCTGGTCATGTGGACGGCAGCGGTCAACGACGGTGTCGTGCAGTTCCAGGCGGGTGGTCGGCTGAACGCCGGCGACATCGTGCTCATGCACTTCCGGCACACGTTCGTGGAGGACTTCCTGGCGTTCCTGGAGCGCTGCAAGCTGGACGGGGTGACGCCGGTGGTGCTGGACGACTTCCTGGCGGAGTCCAAGGCGCCTGTGTGACGTACCTGCGTGACGCAACCGTGTGACGTACTCGTGTGACGCAACCGTGTGACGTGCGACACGTCTGTAGGGGTGTGCCGGTAATCGGCCGGCAGAGCCCTTGGAGGGCCGTCATGAACAGTCGCCTCAGGAAACTCGCGTTGCTCGTGTTCGCCATGGCTGCGGTCGGAGTCGTGGTTCCGGCCGCGGCGTCGGCCGGGCCGGGTGCGTCGGGTGCGTCGGCCGGGTCGGGTGCGTCCTCGATGACGCAAACGCCGGTGCTGACCGGTGTCCGCACCGGCAGACACGTCGGGTTCGACCGCGTCGTGCTCGACCTCGCCGGTCACCGCCCGGAGTTCTTCATTCGCAGCGTCGACCAGCTCTACCAGGACGGCTCCGGCCACCCTGTCTCGTTGCCGGGCGCGTACTTCCTGGAGGTGCGGCTCGCGCCGGCCGCCGCGCACGACGACAACGGCAACCCCACCCACACCGGTCCCCGGCAGTTCGAGACGCCCGCGCTGACCAACGTCCAGGCGTTCGCGATCACGGGCGACTTCGAGGCCAACCTCACCGTCGGGCTCGGCCTGCGGCGCGATTCTTGGCACCGCGTGTTCCTGCTCGACTCGCCCACCCGCGTGGTCGTCGACGTCGGTCACTGAACGCCCTTTGACGCCCTTTGACGTCCGGTGAAGTCGCGGTGAACTCGTGGTGGTGACCCGGTTCTCGGTCGGTCCGCCGACCGAGAATTCGGTGTGCAGGTGCTGCGGTCCGCGTTGGACTTCCTCGGTGGTCCTGGTCCGGTGCTGCTCGCGATCGGGCTGCTGTTCGCGACGCCGGTCATCGACCGGCTGTTCGTGCGCCGCAAGCGGCTCGGGTTCCGGGTGCTCTACAACTCCAAGATCGGCCTCGGGCCGGAGCAGTTGCACGACGGGACGGACCCGAACTCGCCCCAGCTGAGGGAACTGGTGCGAGTGCTCGACCGCATGAGCATCGTGGTGGTCCGGGTCCGCAACACGGGCAGCTACGACATCGACGGCGAGGACTTCGACAAGCCGCTGACGTTCACCTTCGGCGACCGGGTCGTGTGGAACGCGCGGGTGTCCGAGGCCGGCTCGGAGGAGATGAAGGCCGAGATCCGGCAGAGCCTCCAGTTCTTCGGCTCGGAGACGAGCCCGGCGAAGGCGTCGCTGCCGACGGTGCGGGAGCGGATGGCGCAGCGCGTGGCCCGGTGGGGCGGGCTGGCGGTCACCGCGGACCCGCCGGGCGAGCCGGTGTGGCACGGCGTGCGGCTGGAGAAGCTCGCGTTGCGGCGCAAGCAGAAGTTCAAGCTGCTGGTGGTGCTGCGCGAGCCGGACGGCAACGCCGAGGGCGAGCTCGGCAAGGACGTGAAGGTCGTCGGCAGCCTCGGAGGCGCGGGGATCGTGCACGACGAGCGCCCGGAACGGCTGCTCACCCTGCCCAGGTTGACCGGTGGCCTGGCCGCGTTGCTCGCGGCGGCGCTGGTGCTGGTGCTGGCGTGGCCACCGGGCCCGAACGACGCGACGGTGGCGTGCGCGTCGGGGAAGCTGCGGGTGGAGGGGTCGAGCGTGTTCATGCCGACCATGGCCGCCATCGCCGACCAGTACGAGCGGGTGTGCCCCGGCGCGGAGATCACCACGTCCGCGACGGGCAGCATCCAGGGCGTGCGCGAGGTGGCCGGCGGCGAGGAGGGGATGGTGGCGCTGTCGGACGGCAAGCAGGAGGCGCGGGGCGTCTTCGCGCAGCAGTTGGCGATCGTGGTCTACCACGTGGTGGTGCACAGCTCGGTCGGGCTCGACGCCATCACGGTGGAGCAGCTGCGCGGTGTCTACGCGGGTGTCTACACGGATTGGAGCCAACTGCGGGGCGGTTCGCCGTTGCCGATCCGGATCGTGGGGCGGGGTGGCGAGTCGGGGACGCGGGAGCTGTTCGAGCGGCGGGTGCTGGGGGCGAGTGAGAGCGCGTTGTCGTCCAACGACTGCCGGGTGAAGGACCGCGCGCCGGAGGCGGCGGTGATCCGGTGCGAGCGGGACGAGAACGCGGACGTGGTGCGGGAGATCGGCGCGGTGGAGGGCGCGATCGGGTACGCGGACGCGCCTTCGGTGGCTGAGGCCCGGAAGACCGACGCGTTGACCGCGTTGTCGTTGGACGGGAAGGTGTTCGACGCGGCGGCGGGGGTGGAGGCGGGGTACCCGTTCTGGACGGTGGAGTACTTGTACACGCGGTCGGAGCCGGTGGCGGGGTCGTTGGTGGCGGGGTTCGTGGGGTACGTGAGGGAGCACGACGGCGCTCGGGTCCGGATGAAGGACGCCGGGTACCTGCCGTGCGTGACGGCGGATGGGGTTCCGTTGGACCTGTGCAATTTGAGGTGAAAGGTCGGGTGGGGGTCGGGTCCGGCGGGTTGGTGGTCACGCCCTCGAGTCCGGCTCGATGTGACGTGGGGCCCTTACGGGCACTCCAGGCAGGCCGAAGCCGGCAGGCCCGGCGGGGAAGAGCGTCCCGCCGGGCCTCGGAGGGGTTGGTGCGGGTCCGTTGTGGGGCTTGAGGGTCAGGCCGCTGCGGTGGTTGCGGTGGTGATCGGTTCCAGAGCCAGGTCCAGTGCTTCTCGGACGTCGGCGACGAGGTGGACTGTGAGTTCGGCCAGGACCGAGTCCGGGACGTCGTCCAGGTCCGGTTCGTTGCGCTGGGGCAGGAGGACGGTGGTGATGCCGGCGCGGTGGGCGGCCAGCAGTTTTTGCTTGACGCCGCCGATCGGCAGGACGCGGCCCGTCAGGGAGACCTCGCCGGTCATCGCGACGTCGGAGCGGACTGGGCGGCCCGACAGGAGCGATGCCAGTGCGGTGGTCATGGTGACGCCGGCTGACGGGCCGTCCTTCGGCACTGCGCCGGCGGGGACGTGGATGTGGACGCCGCGATCTGCGAGCACTTCGGCTCGTTCGTCGTGGGAGCGCAGGTAGGAGAGGGCGATTTGTGCCGACTCCTTCTCACGTCGCCCAGTTGGCCCGTCAGGGTGACGCCGGAGGCTCCGGTCTCCGCGGAGGCCAGTGAAGCCTCCACGAAGAGGACGTCGCCGCCGGCTCCGGTGACCGCCAGGCCCGTTGCGACGCCGGGCACGGCGGTGCGTTCGGCGGACTCCGGGGTGTGCTTGGGCGAGCCCAGGTAGGTGCGGAGGTCCGGGACGTCGACGGTGACCGGCAGGGTGGTCTCGTCCAGGGCGACGCGTGCGGTCACCTTGCGGAGGACGCGTGCGAGTGAGCGTTCCAGTTGCCGGACGCCTGCCTCGCGGGTGTACTCGCCGGCCAGTTTGCGCAGTGACGGCTCGGTGATGGTGACGTCCTCGGGGGTCAGGCCGGCGCGTTCGACCTGGCGCGGCAGGAGGTGGTCGCGGGCGATGGTGACCTTCTCGTCCTCCGTGTAGCCGTCGAGCTGGACCAGTTCCATGCGGTCCAGGAGGGGGCCCGGGATGGATTCCAGGACGTTGGCGGTGGCGAGGAAGACGACGTCGGACAGGTCGAGCTCGACTTCCAGGTAGTGGTCGCGGAAGGTGTGGTTCTGGGCCGGGTCGAGGACTTCCAGCAGTGCCGCGGTGGGGTCGCCCCGGTAGTCCGCGCCGACCTTGTCGATCTCGTCCAGGAGGACGACCGGGTTCATCGAGCCCGCTTCGGAGATGGCTCGGACGATCCGGCCCGGCAGCGCGCCGACGTACGTGCGGCGGTGGCCGCGGATCTCGGCCTCGTCGCGGACGCCGCCCAGGGCCACTCGGACGAACTTGCGGCCCATGGCGCGGGCGACGGATTCGCCGAGGGAGGTCTTGCCCACGCCGGGAGTACCAACCTGGGCCAGGACCGCGCCGTTACGGCGACCGCCCACGACGCCGAGGCCGCGTTCGGCGCGGCGGCGGCGGACGGCCAGGTACTCGGTGATGCGCTCCTTCACGTCGTCCAGGCCGGCGTGGTCGGCGTCGAGGACGGCGCGGGCGCCCGCGATGTCGTAGGCGTCCTCGGTGCGCTCGTCCCACGGCATGTCGAGCACGGTGTCGAGCCAGGTGCGGATCCAGCCGACCTCGGGTGACTGCTCGGAGGTCCGCTCGAGCTTGTCGACCTCGGCCAAGGCGGCCTTGCGGACGTTCTCGGGCAGGTCCGCGCCCTCGACGCGGGCCCGGTAGTCCTGTTCCTCGGTGGCGGGCTTGCCGTCGAGCTCCGCCAGTTCCTTGCGGATCGCGGCCAGCTGCCGGCGCAGCAGGAACTCGCGCTGCTGCTTCTCGACGCCTTCCTTGACGTCCTTGCGGATGGTCTCGGCGACGTCGAGCTCGGTCAGGTACTCGCGGCCCC
>JASLAV010000741.1 GCA_030146905.1 Lentzea sp.
CGCGCACGTCGCCGACGACAAGTCCGACGTCGACGAGGCCATCGACGAGACGTTCCCGGCCTCCGACCCGATCGCCGTGCACGAGGGCGAGAACGGCAAGGGCGCTCCCCGCCTGCAGACCGCGGCGGAGGGCTCCGAGGGCCGCGTCTCCAACCCGGTCACGGTCACCCTGGACGGCAACGAGTTCGAGCTGGACCACGGCGCCGTGGCGATCGCCGCGATCACGTCGTGCACCAACACCTCGAACCCGTCCGTGATGCTGGGTGCCGCCCTGCTGGCGAAGAAGGCCGTCGAGCGCGGTCTCGAGCGCAAGCCGTGGGTCAAGACGACCCTGGCACCGGGCTCGAAGGTCGTCATGGACTACTACGAGCGCGCGGGCCTCATGCCGTACCTGGAGAAGCTCGGCTTCCACCTGGTCGGCTACGGCTGCACCACGTGCATCGGCAACTCGGGCCCGCTGCAGGAGGAGATCTCCGCGGGCGTGCAGGAAGGCGACCTCGCGGTCGTCTCGGTGCTGTCCGGCAACCGCAACTTCGAGGGCCGGATCAACCCGGACATCAAGATGAACTACCTCGCGTCGCCGCCGCTCGTCGTGGCGTACGCGCTGGCCGGTTCGATGGACAAGGACATCACCACCGAGCCGCTCGGCACCGACACCGAGGGCAAGCCGGTCTACCTGAGCGAGATCTGGCCGTCGCCGCAGGAGATCGCCGAGGTCATCTCGACCTCGATCTCGGCGGAGGGCTTCACCAAGGGCTACACCGACGTCTTCGCCGGTGACCAGCGCTGGCAGTCGCTGCCCACGCCGACCGGCAACACCTTCGAGTGGGACGCCGAGTCCACCTACGTGCGCAAGCCCCCGTACTTCGAGGGCATGGAGATGGAGCCGAAGCCGGTCACCGAGATCTCGGGTGCCCGCGTCCTCGCGCTGCTGGGCGACTCCGTCACCACGGACCACATCTCCCCCGCCGGTTCGATCAAGGCCGACTCGCCCGCTGGCAAGTACCTGACCGAGCACGGCGTGGAGCGCAAGGACTTCAACTCCTACGGCTCGCGCCGCGGCAACCACGAGGTGATGATCCGCGGCACGTTCGCGAACATCCGCCTGCGCAACCTGCTCCTCGACGACGTGCAGGGTGGCTTCACCCGCAACTTCCTCGAGGCCGACGCCCCGCAGACCACCATCTACGACGCGTCGGTGGCCTACGCGGAGGCCGGTGTCCCGCTGGTCGTCCTGGCCGGCAAGGAGTACGGCTCCGGCTCGTCGCGCGACTGGGCAGCCAAGGGCACCTCGCTGCTGGGCGTCCGCGCCGTCATCGCCGAGTCGTTCGAGCGCATCCACCGCTCGAACCTGATAGGCATGGGCGTGCTGCCGCTGCAGTTCCCGCAGGGCGAGAACGCCGCGTCGCTGGGCCTGGACGGCACCGAGACGTTCGACTTCACCGGTGTCACGGAGCTGAACAACGGCACGACGCCGTCGACGGTGCACGTGGTGGCCGCGAAGGCCGACGGCTCGAAGGTCGAGTTCGACGCGGTCGTCCGCATCGACACGCCCGGTGAGGCCGACTACTACCGCAACGGCGGCATCATGCAGTACGTGCTGCGCAAGATGGTCCGCAGCTAACAGTCGATCAGCGCGAAAGGCCCGTCGGGACACGTTCCCGGCGGGCCTTTTCGTCAACATCATCGACCAGGCGACGGATGGTGCTCCGAACGGCGTGATCGCCAACGGGTGAGCGGTCCATTCGCCACCGTGATGTCGAAACCCGAACCACCGGTAACAGCTACCTGCCCGCCCGCGATGCCAAGTCACCCTGATCACCGCGGGAGAACCTGATGAGCTTGAGCGTGCTCGGCGACCTGAACTGGTTGGCCGTTGTCGTGGCCGCGATCGCCTACTTCGCACTGGGGATGGTGTGGTACGCGGAGTACGCCTTCGGCAAGGCCTGGCAACAGGCTTCCGGATGGGACCTCAGTCCGCCGGAGAAGGCCGGCGTCCGCACCTTCGCCGTCCCCCTGGTCACCTGTTTCGTCCTCACGCTCGTCACCGCCATGATCGGTGCCGCGTCGGAGACCGACACCATCATGGAAGGCGTCCTGCTCGGGCTCGTCATCGGCGTCGGCATCGCGTTGCCCGTCAGGTTCGTGACGGGTGCCCACGACATGACGAAGCCCGCTCCGATGACCTTCGCGGCCATCGGGGCGGGCTACCACGTCGTCGGGCTCACGCTCGCGGGCGCGATCCTCGGTCAGTGGACCTGAGTTCTAGTTCTGGGCAGCCTTGTGGAGCTCGCGCAACGCCCGCACGGACGCCACGGCGTACTCGCGGTCGACCGCCTGCACGGCCATGACGGAGATGTACTCGTCATCCGGCAGCTCCAGCCGGGCCCACGCCGCGCCGTCGGGGAAGCTGACCGACAGCACGTCCTTCCAGTCGAAGTGGTGCGACGTCACGACGTTGCGCACGTCGACACCCTCGGCGTCGGCCGTGACGCGCGGACGGGTCAGCAGCAGCACGCCGCCCGCGAGCAGGACGCCCAGGAGGATCATGGCGACCTGGTCGGAGGTCCGGAAGATCACGCCGGTCGGGGTGTTGCCCAGCAGCAGGCCGACGATCGTGAACACGACGACCAGCCCGACCGCGCACGCCCACGCGACACGGCGGATCTTCTTGGGACGGAAGACGACCACGCTCAACTCCGGGGTCATTCGAAACCTCGCTCGGTCCACGGCTGACGCAGGCCGCGCAGCACCAGTGCGGTGTCGATCGCGGCGACGGTCGCCTCGTAACCCTTGTCCTCCACCGACTCCGGCAGGCCGGCGCGGGCCAGTGCCTGCTCCTCGGTGTCGGTCGTCAGCACTCCGTTGCCCACCGGCGTCGACTCGTCGAGCGCGACGCGCGTGAGCCCGGCCGTGACCGAGTCGCAGACGTACTCGAAGTGCGGGGTGCCGCCGCGGATGACCACGCCCAGCGCGACCACCGCGTCGTGGTGGCGCGCGAGCTCCTGCACCACGACGGGGAGCTCGATCGCTCCCGCGACGCGCACGACGGTCGTGTCGGCGCAGCCCGCGTCCTCCGCGGCCTTCAGCGCGCGCTCCACGAGCTGGTCGGTGATCTTGGTGTGCCAGCGCGTCGCCGCGATCGCGACGCTCAGGCCCCTGCCGTCGAGCTTCGTCTGCTCTGGACGGCCCTCGCCGCTCATTCCTGGTCCTCCGTAGCGGAAACAACGGCCTCGTACTGCTCCAGCTGGTGCAGCTCGTGGCCCATCCGGTCGCGCTTGGTGCGCAGGTACCGCAGGTTCTCCGGGTTCGGGGAGATCGGCAGCGGCACCCGGTCGAGCACGTGGAGACCGTATCCGGCCTCCAGCCCGACGCGCTTGGCCGGGTTGTTCGTCAGCAGGCGCATGGACTTGATGCCGAGCTCGACGAGGATCTGCGCGCCCGTGCCGTAGTCGCGCGCGTCGGCGGGCAGGCCCTGCACCAGGTTCGCGTCCACGGTGTCCGCGCCCTGGTCCTGCAGCTGGTAGGCCTGCAGCTTGTGCATCAGACCGATGCCGCGGCCCTCGTGACCGCGCATGTACAGCACGACACCACGTCCCTGTGCCGCGACGGCTTCCAGCGCCGCGTCCAGCTGGGGGCCGCAGTCGCAGCGCAGCGAGCCGAAGACGTCGCCGGTGAGGCACTCGGAGTGCACGCGCACCAGCACGTCCTCGCCGTCACCGATCTCGCCGTACACCAGCGCGACGTGCTCGATGCCGTCGAGCAGGCTGTCGTAGCCGACGGCGGTGAACACGCCGTGCGCGGTGGGGATGCGGGCCTCCGCGACGCGTTCGACCTGGGTCTCGACGCGGCGGCGGTACGCGATGAGGTCGGCGATCGTGATCAGCGCGAGGTCGTGGTCGGCCGCGAAGATCTCGAGTTCCTCGCGGCGGGCCATGTCGCCCTCGTCCTTCTGCGACACGATCTCGCAGAGCACGCCCGCGGGCGACAGCCCGGCCAGCCGCGCCAGGTCGACGGCGGCCTCCGTGTGCCCCGGACGGCGCAGCACGCCACCGGCCTTGGCTCGCAACGGCACCACGTGACCGGGCCGGTTGAAGTCGGTGGCCTTCGAGGTCGGGTCGGCGAGCAGCCGGATCGTGCGGGCGCGGTCGGCGGCCGAGATGCCGGTGCTGACGCCTTCGCGCGCGTCGACCGTGACGGTGTAGGCGGTACCGCGCGCGTCCTGGTTCGTGTGGAACATCGGCGGCAGGTCGAGGCGGTCGCAGTCAGGCTCCGTCAGCGGCACGCAGATGTACCCGGACGTGTAGCGGACCATGAACGCGAGCAGTTCCGGCGTCGCCTTCTCGGCGGCGAAGATCAGGTCGCCCTCGTTCTCGCGGTCCTCGTCGTCCACGACGACCACGGGACGACCGGCGGCGATGTCTCTGATCGCGCGCTCGATCTCGGCGAAATCGGTGCTCACTGGGTCTCCTCGCCCGCGATGGCCCGCAGGTGCGGGATCGCCAGTCGTTCGACGTATTTGGCCAGCACGTCGACCTCCAGGTTCACCAGTGAGCCCGGCGTGCGGTGCCCGAGCGTGGTGAGGTCGAGCGTGGTCGGGATCAGGCTCACGGTGAACTGGTCCTCGGACACGGCCACGACCGTCAGCGAGACGCCGTCGACCGTGATCGAGCCCTTCTCCACGACGTAGCGGGCGAGCTGCGGGGGCAGTCCGATGTGGACCATCTCCCAGTGCTCCGCCTTCTCCCGCGCGAGGATCGTGCCGGTGCCGTCGACGTGGCCCTGCACGATGTGGCCGCCGAGGCGCTGGCCGACCGCGGCCGCGCGCTCCAGGTTGACCTTGTCGCCCTCCGCGACCTTCGCGAGGCTGCTGCGCACGAGGGTCTCGCGCATCACGTCGGCGGTGAAGGTGCCGTTCTCGACCTCCACGACGGTGAGGCAGACGCCGTTCACCGCGATGGAGTCGCCGTGCTTGGCGTCGCTGGTCACGATCGGCCCCGCGATGCGGATCCGTGCCGCGTCCGGCAGGTCCTCCGTCGCGACCACGTGGCCGAGTTCCTCGACGATCCCGGTGAACACCGCTCCTCCTAAATGTGCGGAACCGCACTGATCCGCAGGTCCGGTCCGCTCATGGTGACGTCTTCGACGGTCAGCCTGACAGCGTCCGTGATGGTTGACACGCCCGCGTCCAGCACCGCCGCGGGACCGTTCCCGAGCAGCGTGGGCGCGATGTAGGCGAGCACGCGGTCGATCCTCCCCGCGCGCCAGAACGCGCCGGCGAGCGTCGGGCCGCCTTCCAGCAGGACGTCGACCACCCCCTGCGCGGCGAGCGCGTCCAGGACCTCGTCCGGGGCGTGCGTGCGCAGGTGCAGCGCGGTGTGCTGGAGCTTGGCTCCGCTCGGCAGGTCGCTCATGCCCACGACAACGGGCAACGGCTGGCGGGCCAGCGGCATTCCGCTCGCGTCCCTGGCCGTGAGCGCGGGGTCGTCCTTCTTGACCGTGCCGCTGCCCACGATGATGGCGTCGAGCTTGGCGCGCATGTCGTGGACCTCCTCGCGGGAGGCCTCCGAGCTGATCCACCGGCTCGTGCCGTCCTGCGCCGCGATCCGCCCGTCGAGCGACGCCGCGTACTTCCACGTGACGTGCGGACGGCCCGTGCGCGCGTAGTGCAGCCACGCCCTGAGGGGACCGCGGCTGACTTCGTCGTGCATCAGGCCGCTCTCGACGGTGATGCCGGCCTTTTCGAGGACCTGGGCGCCACCGGCGGCGCGGGGGTTCGGGTCGCTGACGGCGTGGACGACGTGCTTGATGCCGGCTTCCCGGAGCGCTTCGGTGCACGGCGGCGTACGGCCGTGGTGCGCACACGGCTCGAGTGTGACCACCGCCGTGCCGCCCCGCGCCTTCGCGCCCGCTTCCCTCAGCGCCATGACCTCGGCGTGCGCTCCACCGATCGGCCGGGTGCCGCCGAAGCCGACCGGTTCGCCGCTCTCGTCCAGGACCACGCACCCGACCGGCGGGTTGGGGCTCGTGGTGCCGCGCACCCGCTCGCTCTCCGCGATGGCGAGCACCATCGCGTCCTCGGGCGTCACCGCGCCCCGGCTGCCTGGGCGCGCAGTGCCTCGACGGCCTTGCCGGGGTCGGCGGCGTCGTACACGGCGGACCCGGCGACGAAGCAGTCGACGCCCGCCTCCGCGGCCTGCTCGATCGTGTCGGCGTTGATGCCGCCGTCGATCTCCACCAGCAGCTTGAGATGCCCGGTGTCGACGAGGTGACGGGCCTGGCGCACCTTGTCCAGCACCTCGGCCATGAAGCTCTGGCCGCCGAAGCCGGGCTCGACCGACATGACGAGCAGCGTGTCGTAGTGCTTGAGGACCTCGACGTACGGCTCCAGCGGGGTGCCGGGCTTGATGCTCAGACCGGCCTTGGCCCCGGCGGCCCTGAGGTCGTTGGCCAGCTTCACCGGATCACCGGCGGCCTCGACGTGCACGGTCACGTTGTGCGCGCCCGCCTCGGCGTACCCGACGGCCCAGCGGTCAGGGTCCTCGATCATGAGGTGGCAGTCGATCGGGATGTCGGTGACCTTCAGCAGCGACTTCACCACGGGCAGGCCGAGCGTCAGGTTCGGCACGAAGTGGTTGTCCATCACGTCGACGTGGATCCAGTCCGAGGTGGGCACCGCCGCGAGCTCGTCGGCGAGCCGCGCGAAGTCGGCGGACAGGATGCTGGGGGCGATCATCGGCGTGTGGACCACGAGGGTGAAGTCTAGGTGTCCAGCAAGTCGAGCAACGTGCCGGGAGCCACGTCTGAGACCACCACGACACCCGCTCCGGTGAGCGTCGTGACGTGCGTCTCCCACATCGGGTGACGGCGCTTGTCGGCGTTGGCCTGCAGCATGACGACCACCTTGCAGCTCTCGACGCCGATGGCCTCGTTCAGCGCGGTCAGCGCCTGGTTGTCGCCGATGCCCAGCGCCAGCTTGGCCACGGAGTTCGCGCTCGCGGGGGCGAAGACGAACGCGTCCGGCGTCGGGTAGGGCTTGGGCTGGCTGGGCAGCCGCGGCCGCCAGCGGATCTCCAGGTCGGTCAGCGCTTGGAGCTTGTCCAACTCGTGCGCCTCCTCGAACCACGGCACCACGGCCGGGGTCAGCGTGATGGCGAGCCGCCAGCCGCGCCGCACCGCCGGCTCGGCCAGCTCCGTGCGGAACCACGACTCGACTCCGCCGCAACCGGAAGCGACCAATCCGAGCAATCCACGCGTCGTCACCGCTGCGATGTTAGGCGGTCTGAATTGTCAGACCGCGTCGATAGCGTCCCCACCGCGGGTGTTCGCCCGCGCACTGAGGGGAGCAAGATGCGCAACCGAAGCCGGTGGCTCACCGCCACCGCGATCACGGCCGCCCTGGTGGCGGCCACCGCCCTGCCCGCGATGGCCGAACCGCCCCAGCGCACCGTTCCGCTGGCGCTGAAGTCGTTCTCGGACATCGCGGTCGACCCGACGCTGGGCCACGTGTTCGTGAGCAGCAAGGCGGACAACGCCGTCGCCGTCACGGACCTGTCGGGCAACGCGGTCACCAAGCTGACGAACCTGCCCGGCGCCACGGGTCTGGCGCTGAGCCCTGACGGCGAGACGGTCTTCGTCGCGCTGTCCCAGTTCGGCGCGATCGCCGCGCTGGACACGCTGACGCTGACCGAGCGGGCGCGCTACCAGGTCGGCGAGGTGTGCCCGTCCGACCTGGCCATCACCGGCAACCGCCTCTACTTCAGCTACGGCTGCGACACGTGGGGCGGCGGCATCGGCCGCGTCTCGCTGACCGGCGCGGACGCCCGCACCGGCATCGTGACCGGTCACTACAGCCCGCAGCAGCTCGCGACGTCCCCT
>JASLAV010000812.1 GCA_030146905.1 Lentzea sp.
GAAGGACGCGTTGCCGTTGGACGCGTAGTACTTCGACTGCGACACCCGCAGGTCCTTGGGCCCCTTCAGGTTCGGCGGCACGCCGGCGATGTTGGTGGCCATGGTCCTGCGCATGCCCAGCTTGGACGCCATGTCCACCACCGCGTCGAGCCCCGTCTTCTCCTCCAGGATGACGAACGCCGTGTTGGGGGAGGTCGCCAGCGCCTGCTTCAGCGGCATCTGCGGCGGGTAGCGGTCGTTGTGGTTGGACAGGCAGTACCAGTGGGTGTTCGGTTCGCCGGTGGCAGGACAGGAGCTCGCGCCGCCCTTGAACACCTTCGAGGTGTAGGAGTGGGGGGAGGGGATGACGGTGTCGATGCCGATCCCCTTCTCCAGCGCCGCGGCCGCGGTGAAGATCTTGTACACCGAGCCCGTGCCGAACTTGTTCTCCACGCCGCTGGGCAGGTCGAACTGCGTCTGGAACTTCTCCTTCTTCAGGCCGTAGTCGCGGTTGGCCACCAGCGCCACGACCTCGTGCGAGTCCTTGCCCGGCCGTACGACCGCCATGGTGTTCGCGACACCGGGGGTGTCCTTCGGCGCCTGCGCCTCGACGGCGGCCTTCGCGTGCTCGGTGACCTTCGGGTCCAGTGTCGTCTCCACCCGGTAACCGCCGATCTTCAGCTCCTCCAGGCTGAAACCGGACTCGGCCAGGTACTCCACCAGGAACGAGCAGAAGAACCCGTACGACGGCCCGGCGCCGACACAGCCGGTCTGCAGTGGACGGACCGGCTTGCGGAGGCCGAGGGGAGCGTACTTGTGGCGATCCGCCTCCTCCCTGGACAGCTTGCCGTTCATCATCATGGCGTCGATCACGAGGTTCCTGCGTTCGAAAGCCCTGTCCGGCCTGGCTTCCGGGTCGAGTGAGGTCGGGCTGTTCACCATGCCGGCGAGCATCGCGGCCTGCGGGACGGTCAGCTTGTCCGGCGTCGTGTCGAAGTAGGCCTGCGAGGCCGCGGCGACACCGAAGATCGTCGAACCGAACGGCACGAGGTCCAGGTAGCGGGCGAGGATCTCGTCCTTGCTCAGCGCGCTCTCCAGCCCCACGGCGATGCGCGCCTCGCGCAGTTTCCGGGTGATGCTCTGCTCCTGGGCAGCGCGCTGCGCGTTCTTGTCGGTGCGGGCGAGCACGTGGACCAGGTAGTTCTTCACGTACTGCTGGGTCAGCGTCGACGCGCCCTGTTCCACCGACCCGCTGGCGTTGTTGCGAGCCGCCGCGCGTGCGGACGCCAGCCAGTCGACGCCGTGGTGGTCGTAGAAGCGGCGGTCCTCGATCGCGAGCAACGCGGCCTTCATGTGCGGGGAGAGCTTGTCCGGTGGCGTCCGGACCCGGTACTGGTCGTACAGGTACGCGATCGGCGCACCGTTCCGGTCCGTCACCGTCGTCATCAGCGGCGGATCCGTGTTCATCATCAGCGCCAGCGTGGAGTCGACCTGGTCGCTGAGTTCGTTGGACAACGCTCCCATCGTTGCCGTGGGCGGAAAGAGCAGCCCCGCGAGCAGCACGCCGGCGAGCAGGCACAGCCCCGCCAGTCTGCCGACGCAGGGCAGGATCTTCTTGCGATCCAAGAGATGGACTCCCCTCAGTCGATGCAGCTTGGGGCGGTTACCCAGCGTGCCCGTTCTCAGGCGCCCACATCGACTGAATCCGATTCGCAAAACTCGTCACCCAGCGTGGTTCGGGAGAGGTTTTTCATTCTTTTGTGTCGGCGTGGCTGTCGCGACGCAGGGACCCTCGTCCACAGCTGGCAGGCGTCACGCCCTGACCAGCAAAGTTCGTCAGGCGACGAAGCAGCCTGAACGCTTTTGGCTCGCGTTGGCAAAGACAGGGTGCAAGGGCGAAGCGAAACCGAGGAGCTTCATGTCGTCAGACGCGGAACTGATCGGCAGATCACTGCGCGGAGACACCGACGCCTTCGTGGAAGTGATCAGCCGCCACGAGACCGCGATCGGGAACTACCTCGCGCGCAGAGTGGGACGGCAGGCAGCCGAGGACGTGCTCGGCGACGTGTGGGTGGCGGCTTACGAGTCCCGTGCGACCTACGACCGCTCGTACCCGGAAGCCAGGCCTTGGTTGTACGGCGTCGCGCTGAACAAGCTGCGGCGGCACTGGCGGTCCGAACCGGCGGAAGAGCCGGCGTCGGACCTGACCGGTGTGGCGAGCGACTGGGACCCCTGGCCGGCGGTGGACACCCGCGTGGACACGCAGGCACTGCTGCGCAGGGCACTGGGCCGGCTCAAACCGGAGGAACGGGAGGTGCTGGGCCTGGTCGCCTGGGAGGACCTGACCGTCGCGGAAGCCGGACGGGTGCTCGACATCCCGGCGGGCACGGCCCGCCGCCTGTTGCACCAGGCGCGCAAGACGTTGCGCGAGACCCCAGAGGTGGCCGCGCTGCTGCAAGTCCCGACAACGTGAAAAGACACCCCAATGGATGAAATGGATCTGATGAAGAACCTGAGCGAAGTGCCGCCGCCTCGTCCCGAGGCCTACGACCGTGCTCGCACGGCATTGCACACGGCCATGGCGGAACCCGAGAGCACGGTCGTGCGACCGAAGCGCTGGTTCTCGTGGCCCAAGGCCGGCATCGCCGCCCTGGGCGCGGCAGCCGTCGCGGCGGCCGTGGTGATGGGCACGGCGGGCGGCAACGTGCCGGTCGGCCCCTCCGAGGCGGCGCCGCAGGTGGTCGAGTCACCGCTGGTGAAGCTCGCCTCCGAGATCACGGCGGCCGCCGCGCCGCAGGGAGACGCCTCGCTGGTCATCACCTCGAAGCCCACGCCGGACGGCTCGCGGTACGTCGACTACACCGTCTACACCGACAAGGGGGTCATCTTCCACGGCGACTCGGTGAAGACCCTCGCGACCGCGGCCCTCAGGGGTGCCGGCTCGTCCGAGCCGTATGACAGGAAGGTGATGGACGCGGCCCGCCTCGCCGCGAACGGCGACCTGGAGAAGGCCAAGATCGCGATGGTCAACGCCGCGAACAACCACTGGGGATTCGGCCTCAGCCTCGCGGAGGCGGAGAAGGTGTGGGAGCAGGACTACGCGAAGATGGCCGAGGACTTCCGCAAGCAAGGCAAGAAGGTGCCGGACTTCAGGCCGCGCCCGACGGGCAAGGAACTGGAGAACGGCATCAACAACGCGTTGTGGAGCAACGCCACGTCCGCGCTGT
Organism: Lentzea sp.; assembly: GCA_030146905.1. Next base: position 3,207 of record JASLAV010000812.1, read on the forward strand.
TCCGCGGCGCGGCCAACCCGGAGGTCCGCGCGGGTGTGCTGAAGCTGCTCGCGACCATCCAGGA
>JASLAV010000909.1 GCA_030146905.1 Lentzea sp.
GGCTCGGCGCCGTCCTGGAGCGTGATGGTGGCGGAGAACCAGGTGCCCCGCCCCGGCTCGTAGCACGCCCCGCGGAACTCGTCGAGCTTCGTCGAGAACACCTCGGGCACCGCGTACGACCTGCGCGTGCCGTCCTTCTTCACCGCGGACGCGGTCGACGTGTCGGTCAGCACGGTCGACTGCACCGAGAACCGGACGCTTTCCCACTGCAGCGGTGCGGACAGCTCCAGGATCTCGCACAGCTCGGCCAGGAGCGGCTCAGCCGCCGTAGGGAGTGTGGGGCGCATAGTTCGTTATCTCCGGAACGTTCTTGAAGGTCTTCTTGTACACCTCGGACGATGCGACCGTACCGTCGGCGTTGTAGACGACCTTGGTGTAGCGCATCTCGACGGTCGGGGGCAGGCCGTCTTCCCTGCGCGTCATCCGCACCTGGTAGTCGGCGACCGCGTGATTGGGCGACTGACGCGCGAACTTGGCGAGCTCCGCCTCCTCGGCGCGCCAGGTGGCGGTGTTGCTGAACCCGTCCCTGTTGTGGCCGCTGTTCGACGCGTTCATCTGGCCGAACATGTTGATGTACTCACCGGGGCCACCCGCCTCGTTCGCGACGATGTGCCCGCCGGCCCACTTCACGTGCTCGTACTCGGTGCCCTCGTAGGCGGCCTTGCCCTCCGCTCCCGCACGACCCTGGGCGCTGTAGTCGCCGGAGTCGTCGCGGAGGTTGCCGTCGGACTTGCCGTAGCTCGGCGTGCCGGACACGGAGTCGGTCTGGCCGCGCTCGTTGGTGTGGAAGTCCCACTGGTCGTTGACGCGGTACTGCACGTCTCCCATCAACGGGTAGTCGAGGTCCGGGTTGAAGCCGTGCTTGCCGTCCGTGGCCCCCGACTTCGAACCCGACGTCGCCTCGACCCACTTCACGTTGCCATCGGCGTCGGTGAAGAACGTCGTCCGCGTGCCGTTCGCGTTGGAGACGTTGAACTGCGTGTTCGGCGGCAGGCTGGTGTGGTCCGGCGGCAGCGCGTGGTCGCGCAGCGGCTCCGGGACCGTCGGCACGTCCTCGACCGCTCGCGGCGGGCCGGGGGCGTCCCGGACCCTGTCGCGCGCGGGCGCGTCGATGTCGCGCGGTGAACCCAGGTCGTCCGGCGGGTTCGGGTCGCGGTGGTAGTGCGAGCTGTTCGGGTCGTTGTGCCCGGGACGGTCGTAGTCGACGAACCTCTCGTCGAAGTCGTCCGAGCTCTCGTCGACCCGGTCGCGGGTGGGCGGTGCCTCGTACTGGTTGTCCGGGCTCGCCGCGCGGTCCCGTGCGTCGGTGGGGTCGAGGTCGGTGTCCTTGTCGTGCGAGCCGGGCGCGAAACCGTCCTCGCTCGCCCTGGTCCTGGACCCGTCCGGGTGGTGGGTCTCCCACTCGCCGTTCGGGGGGATCCGCGGCTCGCGGGTGCCGTCGGGACGGATCTCGGCGTCGCTGGAGAAGACGCGGCCGTTGGTGTCGGTCCACGCGGGCCTGGTCGGCGCCACCACCGGCGCGTCGAGGTTGCGCGACAGCTGCTGGGCGAAGTCGTTGCTGCCGGCGTCGCAGCCGATCAGGCGAACGGGGCGGCTGCCGTCGTACCCGCTGCGCCGCAACATGTCGGCGTACTCGTCGGGCGTGTAGTCGTGGCCACCGATGCGCGCCCTGCCGTCGGGCGTGATGTGGACGTCCGCCGTGAAGAAGCGCGGGTCGTCGGGCACGCGGTGCGGCAGGTCGCCCATGTCGCTGTCGCCGCCGTGGTGCGAGACGCCGGCCGGGGTGGACTCGGCGTGCCTGGCGTGCGCTTCCTCGGGGCTCGGGCGGTCGGCGGGCGGGGCGTCGTTGCTGTTCGGGGCGTCGTTGTCCGGGGTGTCCGCGTCGCCGTCGTGCGGCCGGTCGGGGGTCGTGTCGCCTGGCCGGTCGGCGTCGGGGCCGTGGTGGGGCGCGTCGGGGCGGGTGCCGTCCGGGGCGTCCGGGGTGCGGTGCGGGGCCTGCGCCGTGTCGGTGCCGCGGGGGCGGGCACCTTCCGGGCTGTGGGGCCGCGCACCGTCCGGCCGCGAACCGTCCGGCCGCGAACCGTCCGGCCGCGAACCGTCCGGACGGGTGCCGTCCGGACGGGAGCCATCAGGCCGCGAGCCGTCGGGGCGGGTGCTGTCCGGGCGGTTGCCGGGACCGCTGCCGTCGGGGCGGTGGGGAGCGTCGGGGCGCGACGGCGAGTGCGGGCCGCCGTGCGGTGCGTCCGGACGGGCGTGGGGTCCGTTGTGCGGTGTGCTGAACGCGTCCGGGCGCGACGGGGTGTTGGGTCCGCCGTGCGGCGCGTCGGGACGTGAGGGTGCGTTGGGACCGTTGTGCGGCGCGTTCGGGCTGTGCGGTGTGTCCGGACGGGACGACGGCGCGGTCGTGCCGTTGTACGGGGAGTCCGGGCGTGATGGCGTGTTCGGACCGTGCGGCGCATCGGGACGCGAGGGTGCGTTCGGGCCGTTGTGCGGCGCGTTGGGGCCGTGGGGTGCGTCCTGGCGGAACGGTGCGTTCGGACCGCTGTGGGGCGTGTTCGGACCGCCGTGAGGTGCGTTCGGACCGCCGTTGGGGCCGCCGAACGGGCCGTTGTGCGGGGTGTTGGGACGGCCCTGCGGGGCGTCTGGGCGGTGCGTCGGCGCCGAGGGTGTGTTGGGGCTGTGCGGTGTGTTCGGAGCCGACGGGCCGTGAGGGGTTCCCGCCGACGGGGCGTGCGGGGTGCCGGCGGGCGGCATGTTCGGCGTGGACGGTGCCGACGGGGCGTGCGGGGCCGCCGCCGAAGGCGCGGTGGCGCGGCTCGGGGGAGTCGCGTCGGGGCGTGCCGCGTTCGGGGTGCTCGCGGACGGGCTGTGCGGAGCGCCCGCGGAAGGAGCACCACCGGACGGACCGTGCGGCATGCCACCCGAGGGGGCGCCACCGGAGGGCATCCCACCAGAGGGCATCCCGCCGGAAGGCGTTGCGCCGGAAGGCATTCCGCCCGAAGGGGCGGACGGGGCCGTCGGCATCGAGCCAGGACGGGCAGGGGCGTCGGCCCTGGCGGCCGACGTCGACATGTCGGGGGAACGCGGGGCCGGGGCGCTCGTGCCGAGGTCGCCCCTGCTGCCCGGCGTGCCGGTCCAGCCCTGGCCGCCGGTCTGCGGGCGGCCAGCGGCGGGGGACGACGGGGCACCGCCACCGCCGGCGTTCGGCGCACCGCCCATCGGGGCTGCCTGGGACGGCGTGGCCGACGGGGAGCCGTCGGGGGTGCGCGACGGGGCGTTCGGGACGTCCGGCCGGGCCGGGGCCTCCGGAGGTGCCACCGACGACTGGACCGTCTGGCCCGTGCTGCGGGGAGCCGGGGCGTCTGGCGAGGAGGGCGACGACGGGGAAGAAGGCGCGGACGCGGTGTGCGGGGCGCCGGGGGACGGCGGGGAGCTGTCCGGGGTGCGCGCGGACGACGGCGACGAGGCGCTGTCGGGGGTTCGCGACGGCGAGTCCGGGGACGAGCTGTCCGGGGTCCTGGACGGCGAAGGGGAGTCGGGGGAGCTGTCGGGCGTGCGCGACGGCGAAGGCGCGGACGACGGCGACGAAGCGTCCGGTGCCCTCGAAGGCGAAGGCGCGTCCGGCGTCGAGGAAGAGGAAGGCGAGGAAGGCGAAGAGGACGGCGACGAGGGAGACGACGGTGAACTGTCCGGTGAGGACGGTGAAGAAGGCGACGACGACGGTGAGGAAGGCGAGGACGGCGAACCGTCCGGAGTGGACGACGAAGGTGAGGACGACGACGAAGGCGAGCCGGGGCTGCCGGACGGCGTGAGGTCCACGTCACCGGGCCGCTGGAAGAAACCGCCGGGCTTGATGGACTTCGTGGAGATCACGTCGAGACCGGTCACCTTGCCGACCAGCTTGCCGACGACCTTCATGATCTTCGTGAAGATCTCGACCAGCCTGCCGAGCAGCGGCGAGACCTTCTTGATGGTCTTGATGAGCTTCTGGATCAGCTCACCGATGCGCGTGGCCCACTTGGAGATCGCGGTCACGGCCTGCGCCACGATCACCGGCGTGCCGAAGCCGAGGGTGAACACGGCCTCCAGCACCCACGTGATCAGCTTGGCGACCAGGTCCGCGATCAGGTCGCGCACCATCTCGCGCACGAACCCGACGACCATGCCCATCACACCGACGACGGTGCCGACCGACCCCGCCGTGGACGCCGCGCCGGACAACGCGTCGAGCTGCTCGCCGGACGACTTGCGGTAGGCGTCGGCCGCGGCACCGGTCCACTCCGCGGTGCCGTCGACGGCCGCCTTGTAGTCGGCGGCGATCTTGCCCAGCTCCTGCGAGACGTTGCCCCACGTCGTGGAGTACGACTCGATCACCGGCGGGTCGCCTGCCAGCCAGTCCAGCGCTTCCTTCAGCGGCTGCATGTGTTCCATCAGGAACGAGGCCGCGGACGACAGCAGCGTGCCGAACGGGTCGATCGCCATCGAGGCGGCGTCGGCCGCGAGACCGACGACGCCGAGGCCGCCCTCGATCCAGCTGCCCTCGGAGATGCCCTTGTACGCGTCCACCGCGGAGTCGGCGATGGAGAAACCGGTCGCCCAGCCGTTGTCACCGGTGCCGGCGTTGAAGAAGCCGGACGGTTCCGCGGGCGCCTGCGCCACCAGGGGGTTCGGTGTGGACATCAGAAGCCCTTCAAGGCGTTGGCGATCTGGTCTTCGACGGCCTGGTACTGCTTGGCGGTCTCAGTGACCTTCTTGGAGGTCGCCTGCATCGCTTCGGCCACGCCCTTGAGCGCGTCCGTGCCCCACTGCTCGACGGGGTCGAGCAGCATGCGGAACGGCTGGCAGATGATCCCGTACGCGTCGGTCGGCATCGACACGGTGTTCGCCGCGTCCACTGCTCCCTGCAAGCGCCCGTGCAGGCCCTCCAGGGCCTTCGCGTGCGCTTCCAGCACGTCCGAGGTGACCTGGAAACCACCGGAAGTCATCGAACCCCCTCAAGTTCGAGCAGCGGACAGAAGATCAGGAGAGCACGGACTCCCCGCCGAAGTCGTCGTCGTCGTTCGACGGCGGACGGCGGCGCGGGGGAGGCGGTGGCGTCGGCCGGGCGGGGGGCGAGGCGTCGTCCTCCACCCGGAAGTTCATCTCGTTGCGGTCGTACGGCGTGCGCGCCGGCTCCTCCGCGGGAGGTGCCGGGAAGTTCTTCTTGGCCTCGCTGAACAGGACGTTGGCGGTCTCGTCCTGCGTGCCGATGGTCTCGGCCATGGCCTCCTGCAGCAGCTCGGGGATCCGGGACTGCGCGCGCTGCAGCAGCTTCATGATCTCGCCGCTGACCTCGGACATGCGCTTGCCGGCGGCGGACTCGTTGATCACGAGGTTCTGCAGGATGCCGTTGGAGGAGATGGTGAGCTCGACAGAACCGTCCGAGGACCGCTCGGAGATCGTCATCCCCTGGACGCGCGTCGCCATCTCCTGGTAGCGGGCGGCACGTTCCTGGATGTTCTGGTTCCAGTTCGCGAGCATCTGCTCGGACCCGGCGATGTCCTCGGGCACCCGGTGTTTCCCTTCCCCAACCGCAGCGGACTCAAAGGATGACGCAGCCGGACCTGATCGCGTTCCACCCGAGTGGCAAATAGTGCGGAGAGACCAACGGCGTCCCACCGAACGAACCAGTGGAACGCCGCCGAGTCAAGCGCTCTAGTTCACGCCGAGCAGGTCGACGACGAAGATCAGCGTCTCGTTGGGCTTGATCACGCCACCGGCGCCGCGCGCGCCGTAGCCCAGGTGCGGCGGGATGACCAGCTTGCGGCGGCCACCGACCTTCATGCCCTGGACGCCCTGGTCCCAGCCCGCGATGACGCGACCGCCGCCGAGCGGGAACTGGAACGCCTCGCCGCGGTCCCAGGAAGCGTCGAACTGCTCGCCGGTCGAGTGGGAGACACCGACGTAGTGCACGGACACGAACTGCCCTGCCGCGGCCTCCGGGCCGTCGCCGACGGTGATGTCCTCGATCAGCAGGTCGGTGGGCGCCGGGCCGTCGTGCGGGTCGACCTCAGGCTTCGTGGGGGCCATCACAGACTTCCTCTCGAACGGGGTTGTTCGCGGTCGATCCAATCACGCGCGTGCGGAACCGGCCGAATGGCCTACGCGGACCAGCCCTACCCGGTGCCGCCGGGCCCATGTCTTCATGTGACCACCCCCGGCCGGCGGCCGGGGGACACAACAGAAGATGGAGATGATCATGGCGGCAACCCTGCACCGCCTCCGGTCATGGCTCGGCGCGGCATTGGCGGCAGCGACGCTGTCGATGGCGTGCGTGAGCGTGGCCGAAGCAGCTCCGGTCCCGACCACCGACGGCGAGTTCGGCACGCAGATCGTCGGTGGCACGCGCGCGAGCACGTCCACCTACCCCTGGGTCGTCTACCTGGCCACGAGCAGTGGTTTCCAGTACTGCGGCGGCACGCTCGTCGCTCCCGACAAGGTCGTCACCGCCGCGCACTGCACCGTCGGCGACTCGGCGTCCGCCGTCCGCGTCGTGGCGGGCCGCGACGACAAGAACTCCACCGCGGGCGTCGTCGCCCGCGTCACGCGGATCTGGATCCACCCGAGCTACCGCGACGTGACCCGCGGCTACGACGTCTCGGTGCTCACGCTCGACCGCAACCTGTCGCAGACCCCGATCCCGTTCGCCACCTCCGCGGACAGCGCCCTGTACGCCGCGGGCACCAGTTCGACGATCCTCGGCTGGGGGACGACGTCGTCCGGCGGTTCGGCCTCGCGCTACCTGCTGCGCGCCACCGTGCCGCTGACCGGCAACTCGAGCTGCTCCAGCTCGTACGGCAGCGACTTCAACGCCACGCACATGGTGTGCGCCGGCTACTCCCAGGGCGGCACCGACACCTGCCAGGGCGACTCCGGCGGCCCGCTCGTGGCCGGTGGCAAGCTGATCGGCATCACGTCGTGGGGCGAGGGGTGCGCGGCCGCCGGCTACCCCGGCGTCTACTCCCGCGTCTCCACCTACGCGACGCAGATCCAGGCGCAGCTGTAGGAGCGAAAGCCGGGAAGGGCGGGCAACCCTTCCCGGCCCCGGTTACGTCCTGGTGGCATGAACGGCAGAAAGCTGTTGGCCGGTGCCGCCGTGCTGGCCGTCGCCGGAGTGAGTGCCAGCTCCGCGGTGAGGGACGACACCCTCGCGCCACCACCGGTGGACCAGGGACCGGTGCGCCTCGTCGCCTTCGACTCGTGCGACAACGCGGTGACCGAGCTGCGCCGCGCCATGGCCCCGTACGTCAGCGCGTACGGCCTCGGCGGTCCGGCCCTCCTCACCATGGAGAGCTCGGCGTCGGACACCGGCGCGGGCGTCGCGCAGAAGAGCGTGCCCGACGCGAGGGCCGCCACTCCACCCGCCCAGCAACAGGAACACTCGACGACCAACGTCCACGAGCAGGGCGTCGACGAGCCCGACATCGTGAAGACGGACGGGAAACGCGTCGTCTCCATCGCGGACGGCAAGCTGCGCCTCGTCGACGTCGCCAGCAGGGCCGTCACCGGCACCGTCGACCTCGGTGAGCGCCGCGCCAGCCAGTTGCTGGTCTCCGGTGACCGCGCGCTGGTGGTCGCCGACAACCCCGTGCCGATCTCGAAGCCTGCGTTGCCTCCCGACCGGCCTTCGTACGCGCCGGAGTCCGGCACCGAGCTCGTGCTCGTGGACCTCAAGGCGCTCAAGGAGATCAGCAGCCTCAAGACCGACGGCCTGTACCTCGACGCACGCCAGATCGGTGGCACCGCCCGCGTCGTCGTCCGCTCGCAGCCGCGCATCCCGTGGGTGCACCCGGACCAGACGACCAACGAGGCGGGAGCGTTGCGCCGCAACAGGGAGATCCTGCAGAGCGAGCCGATCGCGTCGTGGCTGCCGCGCTACGAGCTCGACGAGAACGGTGCCCGTTCCAGCGGAACGCTCGTCGACTGCGCGAACGTCAGCCGCCCCTCCGCGCCCAGCGCGACGTCGATGCTCACCGTGCTCACCTTCGAGCTCTCCGGTCAGCTCGGCACGGGGCAGCCCGTCTCGATCGTGGCCGACGGCGACACCGTCTACGGCACCGACCGCAACCTCTACGTCGCCGACGACCACCGCCTGCTGCCGCAGCTCCCTGCCAGGCCGCCCGTCCGGCTCCCCGTCACCACGGCGATCCACCAGTTCGACATCGGCCAGGCGGGCCCGCCCCGGCACGTCGCGTCCGGTGACGTCACCGGCACGCTGCTGAACCAGTACTCGCTGTCCGAGCACGACGGGGTCCTCCGCGTCGCCACGACGGCGGGCACCGAGAACCGTTGCTGCCGGCGCGTGCCGGACTCGGTGGCACAGCGGCAGCCGCCGTCGGAGAGCTTCGTCACGACGTTGCGCCGCGACGGCACCAGGCTCGCCGAGGTCGGGAAGGTCGGCGGGCTCGGCAAGGGTGAGCGGATCTACAGCGTCCGCTTCATCGGCCGCATGGGCTACGTCGTCACGTTCCGCCAGACCGACCCGCTCTACACGCTGGACCTCGGCGATCCGAGTCGGCCCAAGGTGATGGGCGAGCTGAAGATCCCCGGCTTCTCCGCCTACCTGCACCCGGCAGGCGACGGCAGGCTGATCGGTGTCGGCCAGGATGCGACGAAACGGGGCCGCACCACCGGGACGCAGGTGTCGCTGTTCGACGTGAGCGACCCCGCGTCACCGCGCAGGGTCGCGCAGCACCACCTGCCGGACTCGAGCTCCGAGGCCGAGTTCGACCCGCACGCGTTCCTGTACTGGCCCGAGGACGGCACGCTGGTGGTCCCGGTGTCGAGCCGCAGGACGACTTCCGAGGCCTCCTCGATGGTGCTGCGCGTCGAGGGTGACCAGTTGCGCGACATGGGGAAGATCGTCGAACCGCAGAGCCAGGACCACGGCGGCGGTCAGCGGCGCACGATCGTGATCGGCGACCAGCTGTGGTCGATCTCCGCGGCGGGCGTGCAGATCAACGCGCGCGACGGGCTGGCGCAGCAGGCCTGGCTGCCGTTCACGCCGTAGCGCGGTCTCCGTTGAGCAGGCGGTGCGACAGCACCGTGCCGCCTGCCATCGCCGCCGGGATGACGACCAGCGCTGCCAGCGGGATCAGGCACAGCAGGTAGGTGGGCACGGCGAACCCGAGCACCATCGCCCTGCGCGTCGCGAGGACCTGCCTGCGCTGCTTGAACGACCGGCCGCGCCGCGTGAACGGGATGCCGGTCAGCTCGATGCCGAGCAGGTAGCCGTTGATGCACACCGCGAGCACCGGCACGACGGTCTGCCCGACGACGGGGATGAAGCCGCAGACGAACAACGGGATCGCGAACAGGATCGACGTGCCGACCAGCAGGATCGTGCCGCGCAGCCCCACCAGGAACCCGCGCCACCAGCCGACCTGCTCCGTCCCGGGCACGCCGCCGAGCTCGTCCTCGACCTCCTCGGCGATGTACTCGTAGAACGGGCCGCCGATCATGAGCGTGATCGCGGTGAACAGCAGCACGCTCAACCCGAGCACGGCCGCGATCACGGAGATCCCGACGGCGATCTCGGCGATGTCGCGCCAGGTCTCGCCCCACGACTCGGCGAAGCCGGTGGCCCAGCCGGCGATCGAGTCGATGTTCGTGAGCAGCAGCACCCAGCCGGTGATCATCAGCGCGGCGGTGATCACCGCGGGCAATGCTCCGACGAGCACGCGCTTGGGCGTGCTGAACACCAGCCTGAACCCGCGCAGCAGCAGAGCGAAACCGGCCCCGAAATCCTTGATCACGCGCGCAGGATAGTCGGTGGGGGAGCCCCGCGAGGGATTTCGCCCCGGTCAGCCCTCTGCCGGTGAGGCGATGCAGGCCGTTCCGGCGCGGCGGAAGCCGACGCGTTCGTAGACGCGCGCGATGTCGGGGCTCCCCGCCGACAGGAACACCAGCCGCGCGCCGCGGTCCAGGGCGTCACGCGCGAGTGCCGCCGTGACCGCGCCACCGAGGCCGCGCCGCCGTGCCGCGGGCAGGGTGCCGACGCCCACGATCTCCACGACGTCACCCGCTCGTTGCGCGGTGCCCACGGCCAGCACGCCCTCACCGGGCAGGTCGGCCACCGCGTGGCGGTGCCGGGTGCTCGCCGGTGCCGCCGTCTCGACCGCCGCGTCCCGTTCCGCCACGCCGACCTCTCCCGGGGCGGTGCCCGGCGACGAGAAGGCGAGCTGCGCCACCACCGACACCTCGGCGGGCTGCGTGTCGAGCACGCGCACGTGGGGATGCGGTTCCGGCAGCGCGTCGGGGTCGAGCACCAGCAACGGCGCCCTGAGCACGTCCAGACCGGCCTCGACCGCGATGTCGTACAGGTCCGGCGTCGTCTCGTGCACCCACTCGAACGCCTCGGGAACGCCCAGCTCGCGCTGCCGTTCCCGCATCCTCACGACGTCGGCGAGCGCCGGCCGCCCGCCGGGGAACCGCGGCCGCGCGTAGTAGGGGTAGCCGTCGCCCGCCTGGACGAACAGCACCAGCTCGCCGTGGTCCTCGACGCGAGATCCCGGTCGGGGCACGGAGTCGTAAAAGGTTTCCAGAACGTCCCACACGGACGATCACGCTAGCTACCTTTGGCGGTATGACGCACGGCATTTCCCGCATCGGTCGGTCATGAGGACCCTGGCGGCGCTGGCCGCCCTGGTGATGGCCCTCTCCGGCTGCGCAGACGACTCCGGGGACCGGTTCGTCCGGCCCGGTGCCCCGAAGACGTCGCCCAGCGGGAAGTTCGTCGCGCACACCGAGAGCGCGAGCGAGGTGCGGGTGACCGACCGCAACGGCGGTGACGTGTTCCGCAAGTCCTACGAGTACGCCACGAGCTCGCGCGCGGACGGCATCGGCGTGGTGTGGCTGTCCGAGCGCGACCAGCTCTGGGTGCTCGTCCCCGGCGACACGAGCGAGCGCGTCGAGGCCGGCCAGGACGGGGTGTGGACGGCGGTCCAGGCCGAGCTACCCGGGGAGATCACGCGGCTCGGGTGAGGCCTCCTCCTCCGACTCGCCCTGCGCGATCCGCCTGCCGCGCTCCAGCTCCGCGTCGAACTCGGCGCCGAGCAGCACGGCGATGTTCGAGATCCACAGCCACACCAGGAAGACGATCACACCACCCAGTGAGCCGTAGGTCTTGTTGTAGGACGCGAAGTTCGCCACGTAGATCGCGAACCCGACGGTCGCCAGCGCCCACAGCACGATCGCGAGCAGGCTGCCGGGCGTGACCCAGCGGAAGCCCGGCTGCCGCACGTTCGGCGCCGCCCAGTAGAGCACCGCGAACGCGAGGCTCACGAGCAGCAGGATGACCGGCCACTTCACGAAGTCCCAGACGGTGACGACCGTGTCGCCGAGCCCGATGGCGTTGCCCACCGTGTCCGCCACCCCGCCGGTCAGCACGAGCGCGCCCAGCGTGAGCGACACCAGCACGACCGAGCCGAGGGTCAGGGCGAGCCGCAGCGGCACGACCTTCCAGAACGGGCGGCCCTCCTCGACGTCGTACACGGCGTTGCACGCGCGCATGAACGCACCGAGGTAGCCCGACGCGGTCCAGAGCGCCGTCAGCAGACCGACGATGCCGAGCAGGCTGGCCGCGTTCTGGCTCTTCTGCAGTTCCTCGATCGACGACTTCACGAGATCACCGGCCTGGCCGGGAGCGACCTCGTCGACGTACTTGATCAGCTCCTGCGTCGTCGTGTCGCCGAGCAGCGCGAGCACCGACGTCAGCACGATGATGCCGGGGAACAGCGAGAGCACCGCGTAGTAGGTGAGCGCGGCCGCCCAGTCGGTCAGGTTGTCGTCGTTGAACTCCTTGACCGTCCGTTTGAGAACGCCCCACCAGTCGCCCTTGGTCAGCTTGGCGGGACTCTTGACGTGACTACCTGCGGGCACGGCGCCATCCGAAAGATCGTGTGCCGGTACCGACACCGGCGAGGTGCAGGGCGAGGAGCAGCAGACCGAGCACGACGAGCGTGTTGGCCGTGATCACGTCACCTAACCCGGTCTTCGCCAGGTCCAGGATCAGCGCCAAGCCGAACGAGACTGCGGCGATGATGGCCAGCATCGAGGTCCACCTCCGTGTTGAGTGACGTGCGGATACCCGTTTCGATAGGGGTGAACCACGCCGTTCGGAGCAACGGACGTGTCATGATCGGTCCGTGGACCTCCAGCGCTGGCAAGCGGCCGCGGTTCCGTGGTGGGTGACCAGGGTCGGGCTCGTCGGTGGATGGGCCGCAGCCTTCTACTTCGCGGCGAGTGCGAACGAGGCGCCCTGCACGGCCGCCCATCCGTGCGTGCCGGACCCGTTGTTCTCGTTCGCCGTGGTGCCGTTGCTGGCCACGCCGTTGCTGCTGTTGTTCGGGCGTGTGCTCACGGGCTGTGCGATGGGCGTGTTGTTCGGCGCGCTGGACATCGTCCTCGACGGCAGCGCGGCGGCCAACGTCGCGTTCGGCCTGCACGCCGGTGCGTGCGCGGTGGTGGCGGCGTGGACGGTGAGGTCGCGCGCGGACCAGCACGAGGCGGCGGGCACGACTCTCGTCTCACTGCCGGACATGCCGCCGCAACGGGGAGTTCTGCGCATCGTCGCCGTGTTGCTCGTCGTCTTCGGGTTCCTCACGTTCGTGCAGTACGACATCACCAACGGCGAGATCGAGCAGCACGTCGCGAACGCCAGCAGGGTCGAGGCCGAGGTCGTCGAGATCAAGGACACCTACGAGGTGTGGGTGGAGCTGCCCGACCGGCAGCGCGCCGGGTTCGAACCGCTCGCGCCGGAGGCGTACGAGGTCGGCGACTCGGTGCCGGTGCTCGCGGACGGCACGTGGGTGCGGATGGAGAACGAGCCGGAGGACGTCACGTGGTGGCTCACCCTCGGTGGTGCCGCGGTGTTCCTCGCGGTCATGCTCGCCGCGCGGGAACGCCGCCGCCGCGCGCTGTGGAGCGGACCGGTGAAGGCGCTCCGGGTGCAGGCGGTCCCCATCGGCCCGCGCCGGATCCTGCTGCGGCACAACAAGGTGGACGTCGCCACCGTCACCACGCTCGCCGACCTCGGCCTGCAGGAACCGCTCTACCACGACACCGAGCAGTTCGGCAGGGTCTGGCGCGGTGAGGAGGACCCGCCGGTGCAGCACGAACCGGCGGAGCTCGTCGTCGCGGGGGAGTGGCACCACGGCGGCCAGGTCGCGCTGGTGTTCGAGGGCGACGTGGTCGCGACGAGCACGCTCGGCAGGGTCCGGCCCCGTCACACCGTCCACAGTGCACACCTGCCGGGCGAGCCGGTCACCGGCGGCACACCGGTCGACCTGCCGCACGCGGTGTGGCCCGGCGACAGGAGGCGGGCGGAGGGCGCGGTGCTGCTGCTCGGCGCCGCCGGTGCGCTGGTCGCGCTGAAGTACTACCCGGACCTCGTCGTGCTCGCCCTGATCGGCGTGCAGTGCGTGCTGTCCGCGGTGACGCGGTTCCAGCCGATGCTGCGCCTCGACCACCGCTCCGTCGTGCTCTACACCGGCATCTGGACCTACCGCGTGCCGTGGGCGCAGCTGCACGGCGTGCGGCGCTCAGGACCTCAGCTCATGCTCGCGTTCGGCCCCCACGGCGACGTGCTCACCACGCCGCAGCTGCCGGACAGGCAGGCGGGCGAGAAGCTGATGTGGGCGCGCGCCCGGTCGTTGATCGCGGAGCAGCCCGGCGAGCGCGTGACCCGCCGGTTCAACATCAGCGTGTTCGCCGGCCTCGCCTACGCCGGGCTCGTCCTGTTCCTCTGAGGCCGCTACCTCAGGCGGGCCACGGCGTTCAGCAGCCGATCCACATCGGACTCGTCGGTGTACGGCCCGATGCCGGCGCGCACCGCGCCCTTGTCGCCGAGACCGAGCCAGCGCGAGCACTCGAGTGCGTAGAAGTGGCCCGCGGGCGCGTTCACGCCCTCGGCGCCGAGCCTGCGGTACACCTCGGCAGGCTCCAGGCCGTCGACCGAGAACAGCACCGTCGGCGTCCGCGACGACGCCTTGCTGTAGATGCGCACGCCGAGGTCGCGCAGGCCGTTCTCCATCTTCTCGCGCAGCGCGAGCTCGTGCTCCTCCAGCCCTTCGAGGCCGCGCATGAACTCCACGGCCGCGGTCGTTCCCGCCAGCAGCTCGTAGGGCAGCGTGCCCAGCTCGAACCGCTCCGGCACGGCGTTGGTCGAGGGCAGCAGCTTGTCCGGCCGCAACGTCTCCAGCAGCTCCGGCGCGGCCGCCAGCACGCCGAGGTGCGGGCCGAGGAACTTGTAGGGCGAGCACACGAAGAAGTCCGCGTCCATCGCCTCGACGTCGACCGGGACGTGCGGGGTGTAGTGCACGCCGTCGACGTACACGAACGCCGCGGCCTCGTGCGCCGCCGCCGCGATCGTGGCGACGTCCGGACGGGTGCCGAGCAGGTTCGACGCCGCCGTGATCGCGACGACGCGGGTGCGGTCGGACAGCAGGTTCGTCACCGCCTCGACGGGCAGCTCACCGGTCGTCCTGTCGAACGGCGCCCACCGCACCGTGGCCCGTGCCGCCTCGGCCGCCTGCACCCAGGGGCGCACGTTGGCGTCGTGGTCGAGCCTGGTCACGATGATCTCGTCGCCAGGCCGCCAGTTCTTCGCGAGCGTGCGGGAGAAGTCGTAGGTCAGCTGGGTCATGCTGCGGCCGAACACGATGCTGCCCGCGTTGAGGAACTCCGCCATGGTGGTGCGGGCCTTCGCGACGATCTCCTCCGCACGGCGTTCGGCCGCCGTGACGGAGCCGCGGTTGGCGATCGCCGAGGTCAGCGTGTCCCTGACCGCCTCCGCGACGACGTCGGGCATCTGCGCGCCGCCCGGTCCGTCGAAGTGCGCGGCGCCCTCGCGCAACGCGGGGAAGTGGGCGCGGACCGCTGCGACGTCGTAAGCCATGCCCTCATGGTGCTGGAGCACCGCTGATCGGGAAAGGATCAGTCGTCGGGTCATCACCTGTCCGGTCGCTCACAGCTCCAGGACAGTGGTTGTCCGCGAACGGTCATACGGTCGTCGCATGGACTGGAACAAGCAGCTGACGGATCAGCTCGAGTGGCACTGGAAGGTGCAGCTGCGGCCACGGCTGGAGGGCCTGACCGACGACGAGTACTTCTGGGAACCGGTGTCCGACACGTGGACCGTCCGTCCTCCCGGCACGATCGACTGGGAGTACCCGCCGCCGGAGCCCGCGCCGGTCACCACGATCGCGTGGCGGATGGCGCACGTGACGGTCGGCGTGTTCGCCATGCGCTCGGCATCGCACTTCGGCGGTCCGCCGGCCGATTACGCGACCTGGCAGTTCGCTCGGGGTGCCGATGAGGCGTTGAAGCAGCTCGACGACGCTTACGAGACGTGGATGGACGGCGCGCGCAAGGCCGACCTCTCGGTTCCCGTGGGGCCGGCGGAGGGGCCGTTCGCGGCGGAGCCCATGGC
>JASLAV010000925.1 GCA_030146905.1 Lentzea sp.
TTGGCCTCGGCGGGACGTGAGTACACGGTCCGCCCCACCATCCCGGCCGCCACCGCGGCACCGGTGATCACCACCACGGCCGGCACCAGCCATCGGTTCGCCACGCTCCCCACGCACGCAGCCTAGCCGCACGACACGCCCCGGCAGCGGAGGGACGTTCACGGACAGCGCGTCCGTTACATCAAAACATGAATTTCACCCAAAAGATTAAAGTGGACACCAATCGCAGGTTGCATGTAGCAAGACAACAATTGCTACATAATTTTTCGAGCGGCAATCTAATCCTATGAATGGGTACGTTCAGACTATCCGATACGGCCGTTCGGCCGTATTAAACGCGCATTTGAAGCCACTTCGGTCTTCACCCGTAAAGAGTAGACAACACAGCGCGTGCACCAAGGCGGGCAGCACCTGGCTATACGTCTGAATCGGCGTGGAATACCGCAGCTCACAGAGCCGAGAAATCAAGAACAACATCGTTCCGTTTAGCGACACCCGTTCACCCGACCCGCAAAACACCTCAAACCAAACCTTGCAACCGGGTGAGATGGACCCAAACTTCATCACCCAGAGTTGCATACGCGCCGGTAATCCATGTCCTTTGATCTCGAACGGGTTACCCATACGACTCGAACGGCGGATTGGCTGTAGCGGCCGAATTGTGCGGGAATATGCGGCATAAACAAAACGCAAACGAATCGAGGAGGGGAATTCGGTGGACCTCAGATACGAGGCGTACTGCTTCGCTGATCGGCAGTTCTACGATCTGCAGAGCAGCACCGAAAGCACCTCCGGCGACGACTTCTCCACCGCTCTGCCGGCACTCCCGTCAGGCTGGGCGATGGTCGAGCGCAACGTCTGGCGGCACCAACACCCCGAAGGGGTGCAGCTGCCCAACCAGGGGTGGAAGATCCACGTTTCCGCCGGCCTCGACAACGCGAGCCGCGTTCTCAAGACGACTTTCGACTACTGCGTCGAACGACGCATCTCGTTCAAGTACCTGCGGACGATGTCGATCGTGCTGGCCCGCAACTCGAAGTACGCGCCCCGTGAGGGCAGCGGCAAGCTGATCACGATCTACCCGACCAGTGCCGAGCACCTCGAGACCATCTGCACCGAGCTGGGGCAGCTGCTCGACGGCGAGCACGGCGCCTACATCCTGAGCGACCTGCGGTTCGGCAAGGGGCCGCTGTTCGTCCGCTACGGCGGGTTCTCCGAGCAGTGGCTGGAGGTCGACGGGCAGCAGGTGCTCGCGATCGAGGGCCCGGACGGCACGCTCATCGCGGACAAGCGCAAGCCGGTCTTCAGCACGCCCGAGTGGATCGAGCTGCCCGAGTTCCTCGCGCCGCACCTGGCGGAGCGCAACGCCGGCGACCCCGACAGGTTCCCGTACCAGATCAAGAGCTCGCTGCACTTCTCCAACGGTGGCGGTGTCTACCTCGCGACGCGCAAGAGCGACGGCAAGGAGGTCGTGCTCAAGGAGGCGCGACCGCACGCCGGGCTCGACCGCGAGGGCCGCGACGCCGTGGCGAGGCTGGAGCTCGAGTTCGAGATCCTCACGAAGCTGAACGGCATCGACGGTGTGCCGGAGGTGTACGACCGCTTCACGGAGTGGGAGCACCTGTTCGTGGCCATGGAGTTCATGCCGGGGCGTTCGCTCGGGCAGTGGCTCGGCCACAACTACCCGCTGACGCACCGGGACGTCACCGCCGACAAGCTGACGGCCTACCGCACCAGGGCCCTCGCGCTCATCGCCAAGGTCGAGGACCTGATGGCACGGGTGCACGACCGCGGTGTCGTGTTCGGCGACCTGCACACCATGAACATCCTGGTCGGCGAGGACGACGAGGTCTCGCTGATCGACTTCGAGCTGTCGTCCACCATCGAGGACGTGCACCGGCCGACGCTCGGCGCACCGGGGTTCCAGGCCCCGAACGACCGCGAGGGCTTCGACATCGACGCCTACCCGATGGCCGCGCTCAAGCTGTGGATCTTCCTGCCGCTCAACGCGGTGCTGGAGCTCGCGCCGGCCAAGCTGCGCCAGCACGTGCACGTCGTCGCGGAGCGCTTCGGCCTCGACGAGGACTACCAGCGGCAGGTGCTGGACGTGCTCACGCCGCGCGTCGACCCGCCGGCGGACCCCGCGTTCACCTCGTTCGACGACGAGAGTCCTGATTGGACGGTCGTGCGCAAGGAGATCGCCACGGCGATCCTGCACAGCGCGACACCGCAGCGCAGCGACCGGCTGTTCCCCGGCGACATCGAGCAGTTCGAGGTCGGCGGCACGTGCTTCGGGTACGGCGCGGCCGGAGTGCTGCACGCGCTCGCCGAAAGCGGCGAGGGCCGGTACCCCGAGCACGAGGACTGGCTGATCGCAACGGTCAGGAACGACCCGCCCAAGCAACCAGGCTTCTTCGTCGGCGCGCACGGCATCGCGCACGTGCTGGAGAACTTCGGCCACCACGACATCGCCACCGAGCTCGTCGAGAGCTACGCACCGCTCGTCCGCACCACGCAGGACCACGGGCTCAGCGCCGGTCTGTCCGGCATCGGCCTCAACCTGCTGCACTTCGCGGACTCGCGGCACGACAGCTGTTTCGCCACGAAGGCGGAGGAGGTGGCGGATCGGCTCGCGACGCAGCTGGACCAGGCACCACCGCCCGGAGCCAAGGCGAAGGCCGGCCTGCTGCACGGCTGGTCGGGACCGGCGCTGTTCTTCCTGCGCCTGTTCGAGCACACCGCGGAACAGCGCTGGCTGGAGCTGTCCGAGCAGGCGCTCGAACGCGACCTGGCCGAGACGATGGTCGCGCTGGACGGTTCGCTGCAGGTGCGCGACGGCACCTTCCGCTCGCTGCCCTACGTCGGCATCGGCGGTGCGGGCATCGCGCTGGTGCTCACCGAGTTCGCGAAGGTCGCGCCGGAACGCCCGTGCGTGGACAAGCTCCCCGGCCTGCTCAGCGGCTGCACCGGCGAGTTCGTCATCCAGCCCGCCTTCACGCTGGGCAGGGCCGGGCTGATGACCACGCTGGCCCACGCGACCAGGCTCCGGCCGGACGAACGGCTCGAGCGCGCCGTCGACCAGCACCTCAAAGCCCTCGGCTGGCACGCCGTGCGCTACGGCGGCGGGCTCGCCTTCCCCGGTGTGCAGCTGCGCCGGCTGTCCATGGACCTCAACACCGGCGGTGCGGGCGTCCTGCTCGCGATCGCGTCCACTGTGGACGCGGTACCGCCACTGCCCTTCCTGGGCTCACGAACGCCGGTCACCTCTGACCGGTAGCAAGAAACCGATCCCTCGATTGAAGGAGACTGTCATGGGATTCATCCTTGACATGCAGGACCTGGAGACCCCCGAGGCCCCGAGCAACGCGATGGCGTCGGGCCACGGTGGCGGCGGCGGTGGCGGTGGCTCCACGACCGCGTCGAACGCGTCGCTCCTGCTGCCCTGCTCGCACAGCACCGTCAGCCTGCTGGCCTGCTGAGCTTCTCCACACAGGTGAACCACGGCCGGTGAGCGGCATAGGCGAAGTATGCCGCTCACCCGCCAACTGCAGGGCCCGGCAGCCGGCCAGCTGTCGGGCCCTGGCTCATGATGCGCCCTCGTGACCCGGAGGAACAGCCGATGGCCAAACCCGGTGACGCCCTGCTGTTCTCCGTCGTCCGCCGCGATCACCGGCCCTGGCTGCTGCTGCTGAACGCCGCCGTCGCCACGACCGGCGGCCTTTTGCTCCCCACAGCGCTCGCCAACGCCGTGGACATGGCGTTGAGCGGCACGTTCGTGCTGTTCACCGTGCTGTTCCTGCTCCTGCTGGCCGCCACCGAGATCGTCGGCGACGCGATCGGCATCGTGCTCGCCGCGAGCATCACCAGCCGTGCCACGGCGTGGCTGCGGCGCAAGCTCTCCAAGAAGCTCCTCTCCCTCGGTCACCCCTCCCCGTTCGCCGCGGGTGACGCGGTGAGCCGGGTGACCGGCGACTGCGGCAACGCGGGCGGCATCGCCGTCACGCTGATCACGCTGCTGGTCACGGCCGTGTCCTCGGTGGGCGCGATAGTCGCGCTGGCGCTGCTGGACTGGCGGCTGGCCGCCGTGTTCGCGGTGAGCGTGCCGCTGGCGATGTTCCTGGTCCGCACGCACATGCAGCTCACGGCCGACGACGTGCTGGCCTACCAAGAGGTGTCCGGTGACGTGTCGGCGCGGCTGCTCGACGCGGTGTCCGGCAGGCGCACCATCGCCGCCGCCGGCATCGCCGGCCACGAGACCGAACGCGTGCTGCGCCCGCTCCCCCTGCTCGCCGAGGCGGGTGCGGGCATGTGGCGCACCCAGGCGAAGATGATGTGGCGTGCCGGCCTGCTGCTGCCGGCCGTGGAGATCGCGGTGCTCATCACCGCCGGTTTCGGCGTGATGGCGGGCAGGCTGAGCCCCGGTGACGTGCTGGCCGCGCTCGGCTACGCCGCGCTGGGCATGGGCATCGTCGGCCAGATCCCCCAGCTCACCGCGCTGGAACGCACCCGCGCGTCCGCGACCAGGATCGTCGAGGTCCTCGACACCGCGGTCCCCGAGCGACCGGCGGCGCTGCACGGTGCCGGCGTCCTGGAACTGCGCGGAGTCACCGTCGGGAACGCCCTGCGGGACGTGAACCTCTCCGTCCCCGCCGGCACGTTCGCCGCGATCGTCGGCAGCTCCGGCGCCGGCAAGTCGACGCTCGCCTCCGTGCTGGGCGGACTGTCCACTCCGGACTCCGGTGAGATCGTGCGCGACGGCGACGTCGGGTACGCCTTCGAACGCCCGGCGTTGCTGGGTACGACGATCGGTCGTTCCATCGGTTATGGAACGGACGCCGACGAGCTGCAGGTTCGGGACGCCGCGGTCGCCGCGCAGGTGCACGACGTGCTGATCCGGTTGCCGCAGGGCTATGACACCCCTCTCTCCGACGCCCCGCTTTCGGGTGGTGAGGCGCAACGGATCGGCCTGGCCCGCGCGATCGTCCGGGATCCCGAGGTGCTCGTGCTCGACGACGCCACCGCCAGTCTGGACACGGTGACCGAGGCCGAGGTGGACAAGGCGCTCACCACCGCGCTCCCCGGCAGGACACGGGTGGTCGTCACACACCGGACGGCGACGGCCGCACGCGCGGACGTCGTGGTGTGGCTGGAGAACGGCCGGGTCAGAGGCACCGGCACCCATCGAGAACTGTGGGACGACGCGGACTACCGCGCCGTGTTCACCGGGGGCGAGTGATGCGTTTCTACCTCTC
>JASLAV010001034.1 GCA_030146905.1 Lentzea sp.
GCCGCCGGACCTGGGCTCCCTGACCGCGAACACCATCGCGACGGGGTCGGAGGCCAGCCGCCGCCCGAGGAACGCGAAGACCTTCGCCGACTCCTCGTCGGCCCAGTGCGCGTCGTCGACCAGGCAGAGCACCGGCCTCCCCGCGGACGCGGCGACGAGCAGGTCCAGGGCGGCCAGCCCGATCCGCAGCACGTCCGGCGTACCGGTGGCCAGCCCGAACGCGACCTCGAGCGCCATCCGCCGCTCCTGCGGCATCTCCCGGAGACGTCCGAGCAACGGCACGCACAGCTGGTGCAGCGCGGCGAACGGGAACTCCGTCTCGAACTCCGACCCGGACGCCTCCAGCACCTCGAACCCCGACGCCGCGTCCAGCACGTGGCCGAGCAGCGCGCTCTTGCCGATGCCGGCCTCACCGCGCAGGACCAGAGCACCACCGCGTCCCTCACGAGCGCCGCCGACCAGCCCGTCGAGGCACCGGATCTCGGCTTCGCGACCGAGGAGCCGGGGTGTTGTCGTCACGCGTCGAACGGTACGGGAAGGGGACCGGCGTTTCCGCCGTCCAGGCCACGGGTAGGCAGACCGCATGGCCGACACTGCGGGCAAGGCCCGAGCCGAACAGACCGAGGTGACGCTCCGGTCCAAGACGATGGTGCTCGACTTCGAGGGCGAATGCCGGGTCGAGCGCGAGGGGGACTCCCTGCGGCTGACCGGGCTCAGGCTGGTCGCCGACCTGCCGGACGCCGGTGGCCAGGAGGACGGCGGCACGGTCGTGCTGGAGCAGACGGGCGACTCGCGGCAGGCGGGGCGGGACGTGACGGTGCCGCTCGGCGCGTCGGTCGCGCAGCCCGGCGGTGAGGTCCGGCTGACCGCGCCCGACGTGCGGTGGACGCCGGGATCCGGCGGTGAGCTAGTGGCGGCGGAGGACGAGATCGGCTTCGTGCTGGCGGAGGCCCCCGAGTCGACGGTCCTCTTCGTCCGCGGCCTGCGGGTCAGCACCTCCTGACCAGGTTTGAAGCACACCCCGCAGGGGTATCCGTCCGCCGCATGACGAGGGTGTTCGGCCGACGGAGGCACAACGGGCTATGGAACGTGAAATGGCCAGCGATCTCGACATCGAGTTCGACATCGACTTC
This sequence comes from Lentzea sp., assembly GCA_030146905.1. The sequence continues at coordinate 1,134 of JASLAV010001034.1, forward strand.
GACGACACGGTCGACCGCCGCGTGCGGCAGTACGTCCGCGAGGTCGTGACGGGTCTCGGACTGCACGGCGACAGCTCCTACGTGGACACCGAGCCGCGCGCGGGCGCCTACGTGGCGCTGGACGGACGGCTGCCCGACTTCCCCGACCACGACGTTGCGCTGCTGTGGAACGAGCTGACCGGGTGGTCGGTGGCGGTCGAGGACCGGCGCGCGGAGCTGGTGGAGATCGAGCGGCTGGGCGGCGACCCGCAGCCCGCCCCGGCGACGGTGGTCGGCTGGGTGCGGGGACTGCTGCGGCAGGAAACCGCTGTGGAGGACGTCAACCGCGACTTCGCCGCGTTCGTGCCGGTGCAGCGGGGCGCTGTCCTCTCCTGACCGGCTGCCGGAGCGGGTGGACGCGTTCACCCGCTCCGATCCTGGGTAGCCGGACGTCATGAGCACCGAACGACAGCAGGAACAGCCCTTCGAGGACGCCGCCCAGACCTCGCTGGAGGAGGACACGGGCGGCGACCAGGACACCGTGCCGGGGCGCAGCGACTCCGGGTCCACGCATCCCGAGCCCAACCCGACCGGCAACGTCGGCCTCTCCGACTACTCGGTCTCCGACGACCCGGACCAGGGCTGACCGCCCGGCGTGGTCAGGATCGACGTGCCGCGGATCGCGGCGAGCGAGAGCGTCTTGTAACCGACCTCGTCGAACAACACCATCAACTTGTCGTCCTCGACGTGAACGACGGTGCCCCGGCCCCACGACTCGTGGAGCACGGGGCAGTTCGGCGGGAACTCCGACTCCACGGCTTCTTCGGACGGCACACCCTCGTCACACCGGTCGCAGTGGCCGCACGGCTCGTCGAGCCGCTGGCCGAAGTACCCGAGCAGGAACCGCCTGCGGCAGCCGCGCGTTCCCGCGTACTCGCGCATCACCTCGACCCGTGACCTGTCCCGCTTCACCTGGCGTTCGGCCTCCTCGTGCACCACCGCGACCGCCTTGGCCGGCGCGGGGGCGTCGTGGACGTACCGCACGCCGTCCAGGGAGGTGCGCACGATCCCGGCGCTCTCCAGCAGGTTCACCAGCCCGGTGACCTTCCTGCGGGAGCAGCCCACCTCGCGCACGAGATCGGCGACGGTCGTGGGGGACCGGTGCACGACCCCCGCGACCTGCCGGACGCAGTCCTCGTCGAGCCTGCGGCCGGTCAGGAACCGTTGCAGGCCCTGGTCCTCCGGCCGGTGGAAGAGCACGACGTCCGCCGGTTCGCCGTCGCGACCGGCCCTGCCGATCTCCTGGTAGTAGGCGTCGAGCGATCCCGGCGTCGCCGCGTGCGCCACGAACCGCACGTCGGGCTTGTCGATCCCCATGCCGAACGCGGAGGTGGCCGCCACGACGTCGAGCTCACCGCTCATGAAACCGTCCTGCACCCGGCTTCGGTCCGCCGCCTTCATGCCCGCGTGGAAGGCGGCGGCGCGCACGCCTCGCGCGACCAGGTCGGCGGCGTAGCGCTCGGTGTCCTTGCGGGTGGCGGCGTAGAGCAGTCCCGCTCCGGTGCGGTCCGCGACCCAGTCGACGACGGCACGCCTGCGGTCGTCCTCGTCGGTGCCCTGCCGCACGGTGAGGTGCAGGTTGGGGCGGTCGAACCCGGCGACGAGCACCACGGGATCGGGCAGGCCGAGGTGCTCGGCGATGTCGTCGCGGACGGGACCGCTCGCGGTGGCGGTCAGCGCGAGCACCGGCGGGCGGTCCAGCCGTTCGACGACGTGCCGCAGCCGCAGGTAGTCGGGCCGGAAGTCGTGCCCCCACGCCGACACGCAGTGGGCTTCGTCCACCACGAACAACGACGGCTTGCGCTCCCGCAGCCGTTCGACGGTGTCGGGGTTCGCGAGCTGTTCCGGCGCCAGGAAGAGGTACTCGGTCTCGGCGCGGTCGAAGGCCTGCCAGGCCTGTTCGTTGGCCTCCGCGGACTGCGCGGAGTTCACCGCGGCGGCGGGAGGCGCCTCGCTGGCCCGCAACGCCGCCACCTGGTCGTGCTGCAGGGCGATCAGCGGCGACACCACCACGGTCGGGCCGTCGAGCAGGATCGCGGGGACCTGGTAGATCGCGGACTTCCCCGCACCGGTCGGCATGACGACCAGCACGTCGTCGCCGTCGAGGAGATGACGCATCGCGACGAGCTGCTCCTCGCGCAGCTCGGTCCAGCCGAAGACCTCCTCGGCCGTTCTCGCGAGGTCGCTCATCCGGTCCTGCGCAGGTCGTACCGGCGCGCGGCCCACTCGGCCAGACGTGGCCGCAGGGCCAGGTAGACGTCGGGGTCGAGTCCCATGCCGGTGTGGGTGCTGTGCACCTCCACGCACTCGGCGGACGGGTCGAGGCACAGCTCCCACGGCACGATGCCGTCCGACTTCGAGTACACCGACACCGCGGGCAGCCCGTCGGGCAACGGCGCGGTGATCGCCCTCATGTTGTCCTCGTAGCAGGTGCCGTCGAGGCAGTCGGGGTCCATGAGGCCGGGCAGGCCCACCGAGGAGAGCCGGGCCAGTGCCTTGGCCGCGAGCATCACGTGGGGGTGGGCGCCCGCGGGGTCGAGCACGGGGCTGCCCAGCATCACCAGCCCGGCCACCAGCTCAGGACGGCGTGCGGCGGCGAGGCGGGCGAGTCCGCCGCCCCGGCTCTGCCCCAGCAGCACCACCGGGCCACCGGTGGCCTCCGCGTGCTCCTCCAGCCGCCGTTCGACGCGGTCCACCAGCTCCGACGTGCACCCCACGTTGAACCCGACGCCCGCGCCGACCGGCACGTAGCCCCTGTCGCGCAACCACGTGGTGGCGAACGTGAGGCTGAACTCGTTCGCCCCGAAGCCCGGCACCAGCACCACGCCGAGCCCGGCGCCCTCCTGCCGGTCCGCCTCGCGCCACACCCGGTGGCGCAGCAGGCGCGGGATCGTGAACGCCGCCACGGCGACGTGCTCCCGCGCGAGCGCTCGCAGTCCTTCGACCGAACTGGCCGTCATGTCTCCGCTCCGTTCGTCGGCGTGCCGGTGAGGTAACCGCGCCGGACGTGAACAAACAGAAAGGACCGTCACGTTTGCCAGCGGTGGACACCGCCGCCCTGGGCGTAGGACAGGTGACCGCCGAGCGCGCCGCCCACGCCCATCGCCGCGAGCCCCGCCAGCCCGAGGACCTTCCCCGCGGTGTGCCTGCCTCGCCGCCGCATCGCGTAGGACGCGGTGAAGCACGTCAGCGAGGCGGCGTTCGCCAGCGCGTGCACTACGCCGACCCTGCGCTGCCGGGTGTCGAGCTCGCTGTAGTCGGCGAGGCCCAGCAGCGCTGTCGGCACGGCGGCCACGAGACCCAGTGCGACGAGCTCACGGGCGACGTCCTCACCGCCGGGGCGCGCGTCGAACACCGCGGCCGACACCCAGGCCCCGATCGGCACGGTGACCATCAGCGGGTGGAGCGGATGTCCGAGCCACGAACCCCGCACCGCGCGGTCGACCCGTGGCGACTTCAACGCCCGGCGCACCGTCTTGGCGACGGTCTCCGCCGGACGGTCCACCGCGCGAAGCTCTTCCACCGACCGCAACAACCCATGAACGTTCATGGCCCCGGTTACCCGGAGCCACCGCGCCTACGCCGGCTCGCCGTGTGCAGACACGCACCGGCCATGAGCGCGTAGACGCCGACGAAGATGAAGAAGAACGCACCGGTGACCGCGCCGATCAGGACGCAGACCGCACCGAGGACGTCGACGGTGAGCCGGACCTGCCTGCGGTTCGCCCGCCGCGGCGCGGCGCCGGGTTCGCTCAGCGCAGCGGCCAGTTCAGGGTCGTTGGCGGTGAGCCAGCGTTCGATCCGGCGGAGCTCCTGCTGCTCCTGTGCGGCGTCCACGGCTCAGTGCTCGGTGTCGCGGTCGGTCGGGGCCAGCACCTTCTCGGTGGTCTTGTCGATGCCGGCGGGCCCCGGTTTGGTGATGGAGACGTGGGACTCCTCGCGCATCCGTTCGACCATGTGCGGGTAGTGCAGCTCGAACGCCGGCCGCTCCGAGCGGACCCTGGGCAGCTCGGTGAAGTTGTGCCTCGGCGGCGGGGACGAGGTGGCCCATTCGAGGGAGTTGCCGAAGCCCCAGGGGTCGTCGGCGCGGGCGGGTTCGCCGTAGCGGTGGCTGCGGGCGATGTTGTAGAGGAACGGCAGGACCGACGCGCCGAGGATGAAGGACCCGACGGTGGAGAAGGTGTTGAGGAAGGTGAAGTTGTCGGAGGGCAGGTAGTCGGCGTAGCGGCGGGGCATGCCCTGGTTGCCGAGCCAGTGGTGGACCAGGAACGTGGCGTGGAAGCCGATGAAGGTGGTCCAGAAGTGCAGTTTGCCCAGCGGTTCGCTCATCATCCGGCCGGTCATCTTGGGGAACCAGAAGTAGATGCCGGCGTAGGTGGCGAAGACGATGGTGCCGAACAGCACGTAGTGGAAGTGCGCGACGACGAAGTAGGTGTCGGTGACGTGGAAGTCCAGCGGTGGTGAGGCCAGCAGGATGCCGGACAGGCCGCCGAACAGGAACGTCACGATGAAGCCGATGCTGAACAGCATCGGGCTCTCGAACGTGAGCTGTCCCTTCCACATGGTGCCGATCCAGTTGAAGAACTTGATGCCGGTCGGGATGGCGATGATGAACGTGGTGGCGGAGAAGAACAGCAGCAGCACGGCGCCGGTGGCGTACATGTGGTGCGCCCACACCACGACGGAGTAGAGCGCGATGGCGATGGTCGCGTAGACCAGTCCTTTGTAGCCGAACAGCGGTTTGCGGCTGAAGACGGGGAAGATCTCGCTGACGATGCCGAAGAACGGCAGGGCGATGATGTAGACCTCGGGGTGGCCGAAGAACCAGAACAGGTGCTGCCAGAGGATGACGCCGCCGTTGGCGGGGTCGAACACGTGGGCGCCGAAGTGCCGGTCGGCGAGCAACCCGAGCAGCGCCGCGGTGAGGATCGGGAACGCCAGCAGCACCAGGATGCTGGTGATCAGGATGTTCCAGGTGAAGATCGGCATCCGGAACGCCGTCACGCCGGGCGCGCGCAGGCAGACGATCGTGGTGATCATGTTGACCGCGCCCAGGATCGTGCCGAGACCGCCGACCACGAGCCCGGAGATCCACAGGTCCCCGCCGATGCCGGGGGAGTGCCGGGCGCTGGACAGCGGGGTGTAGGCGGTCCAGCCGAAGTCGGCGGCACCGGCGGGGGTGAGGAACGAGCCCACGACGATCAACCCGCCGAACAGGAACAGCCAGTAGGAGAAGGCGTTCAGGCGGGGGAACGCGACGTCGGGTGAGCCGATCTGCAGGGGCACGATGAAGTTGGCGAACCCGAACACGATCGGGGTGGCGTAGAGCAGCAGCATGATCGTGCCGTGCATGGTGAACAGCTGGTTGTACTGCTCGTTGGACAGGAACTGCATCCCCGGCCGTGCCAGTTCGCCGCGCATGAGCAGCGCCATCACGCCACCGATCATGAAGAAGCCGAACGACGTGATCATGTACATGATCCCGATCAGCTTGTGATCGGTGGTGTGGAACACCTTCAGGAATGTGGAGCCCTTCACGCCCCGAGCGGCCCGCGTCGGGTGCGGGATGACCGGTGTCGGCTTCAGCGTGGTCATGATTCCCCTTCTGCCACGCGGCAGGCGGACCGCGCAGGGGCGGGACTACCCCGCGAAATCCAGGCGACACGCACTGGAACTCATCCGTCCGGATGAACCTCGCCGGTCTTGAACGGTTTTCGAAAGTTCCGTTTGCGGCGCTCTCCGTCGGGTAGCTCGTTGGCCAGGACACGACAACGAGCTGAGGAGTCAGCCGTGACCGAAAACCAAATGGGTGGACTGCGCACGGCGGCCAAGGACGAGGGCTCCGACGTCGCGCAGCACGCCAAGGAAGCTGCCGGACAGGTCGGGAGCACCGTCAGGGACCAGGCCGCCCAGGTGACGCAGCAGACCGCGGACCAGGCTCGTCACGTCGTCCACGACGTGCGGGACCGCGTCGCGGCGGAAGCGGAGCAGCAGGCGACGCGGGTCTCGAAGCAGCTCGGCCGCATCGCCGACGAGCTGGGCGAGATGGTGAGCAGCGCACCGCCGGACTCACTGTCGGCGGGAGCGATCAAGAGCGCGGCCGACACGAGCAGGCAGGCCGCGAGGTTCCTCGACGAACGAGGAGCGCAGGGGCTGCTCGACTCGGCACGGGACTACGCCCGGCGCAAGCCCGGCACGTTCCTGCTGGGTGCCGCCGTCGCCGGGTTCCTCGTCGGCCGGATCGCGAAGAGCGCGACCGGCGGGAGCCAGGGGCAGGGCGCCCAGAGTCAGGGTGTGCCGAGTCAGGGTGTGCCGAGTCAGATTGCCCAGGGTCAGGGTGCGCAGCACCTGCAGGGTGAGGTGCCGGTGGCGACCGGACGTCCTGCCCCGACGCCGGACTTCGGCGCGCCGCTGACGCCGAGCACGTCGCCGGGCCTGCCCGCGGCGGGGGTGCCGCATGTCGAACCCTGAGGTGCCACCGATGCGCACCGACACCACCGCGGAGTCCCTGGGCGACCTCGTCAGC
>JASLAV010001058.1 GCA_030146905.1 Lentzea sp.
TGGTGAAGTACCGGAGCTTCTCGCCGGCGTTCGTCGCGCAGCGTTCGGCGTTGCCGCGGGCGTGGTTGACGTTCGCGGTGATCGAGCCGTCCGCGGCCGGGTACGGGAAGAGGCCGGCGAGCGACGGGTCGTCGAGGCCGCAGCTCTGCGGGGTGCTGTGCTGCACCCCACGCGGGTCGAAGCCGATCAGGTCGTAGGCCGCCAACACCGACGGCGGCAGGGTCGGCGCCACGACACCCGGTGTGTCCAGGCCGGGCAACGCCGGGCCGCCCGGGTTCAGCAGCAGGACACCGCGGCGGTCGCGGGACTTCGCTGCCGGCAGCTTCGAGACGGCCACCTCGATCTTCTCGCCACCGGGGTTCCGGTAGTCGAGCGGAACCTCCACCGTTCCGCAGGTGAGCCGGGGGTCGCGAGTGGCGCCCTCGGCCGACGCCGGGCACGTGCCCCAGGTGATGCGGGGCGTGGCGTCCGCCTCGGCGACGACCGGTGGTGCGTCCTCACCCGTCGCGTCTTCTTCCGCGGCGGCGTCACAGGCAGCCGCGGCGACGGTGAGCGCCACCGCGATCACCACCCTGGTGAACCTCCGGGGGATACCGGCTCCCGCTGACCGTTGCATTGTCTTCAACGCCCTTGCCCTCCAGTTCTCGGCGTGCCGCGACGCACTGACGTCGTCGCCAGCGAAACCTATGGGAGACTGCGGCGCCGACGGATCCCCCTGGTGTGGACACTTTTCTGTAGTCCTCACGGGGGACAGCGGCCCCTGCGGGCGACCGGCCGTCGGTCATCCCACCGGAAACGTCACCGTCACCGAGAAGCGCAGGTGAAGGACTCCGCGTTGTCGACGTCGCCGGCCCCCTTGTACTTCGGCCAACCGGGGAACATGCACAGCGGCCTCGTCCGGCCGGGAACGCCGGCGTCGTCGGTCGCCACGATGTTGTTCGCGGGGTCGGTGCCCTTCTCCACCCAGTTCTCGATCGTGGCCAGCTGGTCCCACTCCGGCTGGAAGGTCGACGAGGGTCCGTGCTGGGCGCCGGGGATTTCGTAGTACCGGACGAACGAATCCACTCGCGCCGGGCCCATCGTGGCCTGCACGCGCGAGTAGTAGCGCACGCTCGTCCTCGCCGCCGGCTCGGCGCTGCCCGTCCAGAGGAGGAGCTTCCCGCCGCGGTCCTGGAACGGCGACAGGTCGGTGATGTTGGAGAAAAGCGCCGAATGGGCCTCGATGCGCGATGCCATTCCGCTCCCGCTCGCCACGTCCATCGCCAGGGTGTCGAAGTCCGGGTCACCCACGACCATGTGGCGGATGACGCCGTCGGCCTGCGCCAGGCCCGGGGGCATCTGCCGGGTCGGCGGGAAAGCGGGCGGCGTCGAGCCGTACACGCCGAGCTGGGTCAGCAGGTCCTTGTGGACGGCGTCGGGCACTCCTCCGCCGTGGTCGGCGAGGTAGACCGGGTAGCCGGGGATGCCCGACTCGCCCGTGCCGATCACGTAGGACAGGGACTTGGGGTCGTTGATCCGCTTCAACGCGGCGAGCTGGACGTCGGACAGGCAGTCGTTGCCCGTGTCCTCTCCCCGCGGGCACCTCAGGGTGGTCGGGGCGAACCGGGCTTCGCAGGTGCGGGGATCGCTGATGATGCCGTCCTCCGCGCCGTCCAGCGCGTCGCACGTCTTCACCACCCCGGCGTGGAGGGTGTGTCGCTTGGCCTCGTTCAGCCAGGCCCCCGGCACCGCCACCGCCTGGGCCGCGTCGAGGATGCCGAGCGCCACCGCGGTGACGTTCCAGCCCGGTGCGCCGGCGACCACGCCGTCCCAGTCGGCCGGCCAGCGCTGCGCGGCGGCCAGTGCTTCGCCGCCGCCCTTCGAGTAGCCGAGGAAGTAGGACTTGGCCGGCGCGCGACCGTAGTGGGAGTGGATCAGCTCCACCGCGACGTCGCGGGTCTTCTTCAGGGCATCGCCGGCGTAGTTCTCGAGGGCTTCCTGGTTGGCGCCGAAAGCCGCGGGGTGCTCCCCGTCCTCGTTCTGGTGCCCGGAGTCGCTGGAGAACACCGCGTACCCCCGGCTGAGCGGAAGTGGCTTCTTCCGGGAGCCCCAGAGGTTCGACGCGTTCGTGAGCGGCGGGATGGACCCGTTCAGGCCGGCGCCGCCGAGCATCGTGGCCTTGCCGTTCCACTGCTCGGGGAGCGCCAGTTGGAACTTGATGTTCGGCGCGGCCGGATCAACCGGTTCGACGTCCCCGGAAACCAGGCAGTGGGCGCCGTAGGCGTGCTCCCCGCCGCCGCCGGCGCTCGTGGGGACCGCTGAGGACACGGTGGCTCCGCCGGTGGGCAGACCGATGGCGCCGGCTGCGATCTCGACGCCGGCCAGAACGGAGCACTTCTTCGCCGCGGCCGCGTTCTCCTCGCTGCCGAAGAGGTGAGGGGTGGCCGCTGCGGCTGCGAATGCGGCGAGCGCGAGTGCCGTGGTCAGGGCGATGGGCGATCTGTTCCTGGAAGAAACGGGCATGGGCATCCTGTTCCACCTTGGTCGACTCACGATCCGTGGACGAGGTCCGCCTCCACGGCGGCCCCTCGGCGGGAGGTTTGACAGGTTTGTCGCGATCAGCCGTCGCGCGTGGACGACCTGACGGTCGACGTCTGCTCGGGTGAAGGGGACTCGCCGATCGGCAGGTCCTGTCGATCGGTGCCGGTGTCAGCCGCGGACGGCGGCGATCATCTCTTCGTACAGGGCGAACGGGTCTGCCTCGCCGCCCTGGCGCACCCACAGTTCCGACGCGGCGTCGACGCACGCGAACACCGCGGCGATGATGCCCACCGCGCGCGGGTCGGGTGTCGAACCCGGCTCGATGCCCAGCCGGGCCTCGATCACGGGCACCAGCGCGGCCTGCCACTTCAGCCGCTTCTCGTGGTACCGCGACCGCAGCGGCGGGTTGTCGAAGATCAGCGTGGTGATCTCCAGGACCTGTTCCGGGGTGTGGTTGGCCGACGAGATGGCGGCGAACCCGGCTTGCAGCGCGTCCCACGGCGACATGTCGGCGGGCTGGGCCTCGACGGTGCTGACCAGCAGCTGCCCGAGGCCGTCCTGGTCACCGCAGACCAGGTCCTCTTTGGTGCCGAAGTAGCGGAAGAGCGAGCGCTGCGACACACCCGCCTGCTCGGCGATCTGGCCGACGGTCACGGATTCGTAGCCGTGCTCGGCGAACAGCGCCAGTGCGGTGTCGACGATCCCCGCGACGACGGCCTGTCGCGACCGGTCCCACAGCGTGGTCGGCTGGCGCGGTGTGTCCATTGCTCTCAATCGCGGTCCACGGCAGTGGCGGCAACCCCTGTCCGGCTCGTCCGGGTCGAGTACATGATGTCCCGATCGACGGTCGAAGTCGAACGCGCGGAGGTGCCGTGGCCCAGTGTGCCATCACCTGACGTGCGTCGACCCGGTCAGGCGGGTGCGACCATGCGTGCGACGGTCTTCGCGACGAAGGTGCGGGACATCAGGCGGCGGGTCGCGAAGGCCGTCAACCTGTTGTCCCGGCCCACGATGACGTTCGCCGGGGTGGTCCTGCGGTCGAGCGCCTTCAGCGCGGTGGTCACGACCTCCTCCGCGGTCCGCATGCGGGTGCCGCCGGCGGCTTTCCCGGTGCCGACGACGTCGAAGAACTCGGTGCGGGTGGCGCCTGGTGACAGGGCCATGACGCGCAGTCCGGTGCCGCGCGACTCCGCCCACAGCGCTTCGGTGAAGCTCAGCACGAACGCCTTGGCCGCGCCGTAGACCGACATCGTGGGGGTGGGCGCGTACGCGGCCATGCTCGCGACGTTGACCAGGAATCCGTCACCCCGGGCGCGCAGTTGCCCGATGAACGCGCGACTGATGTCCACGACCGCGGTGACGTCGACCGCGATCTCCTGCCGGAGGCGTTCGGGGTCCTCCTCGTGGAACGGGCCGTACGTGGCGAAGCCCGCGTTGTTGATGACGCCGGTGACCGCCGCGCCGAGGCGTTCGGTTTCCTCGGCCAGCAGCGTTCCGATCCCCTGCCGGCCGAGGTCCGCGGCGATCACGTGCACCTGCACGCCGTGTGAGGCGCGCAGCTGAGACGCCAGCTCCTCCAAGCGGTCTTCGCGGCGGGCGACCAGCACCAGGTCGGCTCCGCGGCGGGTGAGCTGCCGGGCGAACTCGGAGCCGATGCCCGCACTGGCGCCCGTGATCAGCACCGTCTGCTTCGTGTAGTCCATTTCGGCAGCGTATGCCGAACTGGCATAAACTGTCTACCTGGCAGTCAGTGACAGGAGTTCGGGGGCACCGCCGACTGCCGAGGGCGATGGCCTTGTCGCCCTCGTCCCGGCAGGTCGCGGACGCGAGCCCAGGTCGTCACTCCGCTCATGCCGACCTCTTCGACGCCGACAGCGGAGGAACGCTGACCAGGACGCGGTAGCTGGAGGTGTGCTGCGCCCGCCGCGGGTCGAGGTGGTGGTCGCTTGCCAGGCCGTCGGCGATCCGGTCGGCGCTCTGCCCGTCGAGCAGGGCGCGCAGCACGCGGGCGCCGGTGAGGTTGAGCTGGAAGTAGCGGCCGCTGCGTTCGTCGAGCAGGACGGTGCCGTGCTCGGTGTCGGTGGTGGCGATGTCAGGACGCAGTCGCGGGCTCATCGGTCCTCTCCGGTTCGTGTGACGGTGTCCGAGCGGTGGAACTGGTGGTGCGCAACCAGGTCTCGCACCCCAGCGGGTGCTCCAGCGCCAT